>NZ_LZSZ01000175.1:0-60168 GCF_001665645.1 Mycobacterium sp. 852002-30065_SCH5024008
GCCCACAACACCTACGCCGACGACGGCGCCATGATCGACAAAGGCGTCGCCTTCGCATCCAGCCACCTCGACGCGGGAACCGGCGGCCCCGCGGGGTCGCCGGTCAGGGGCTTTTCGGGCGGCTGAGCGACCGCTCGGCTAGCGTTGGCCGCCTTTGGTATTCAGGTAGGCGACGATCCCCTGGGTGACCGCGGCGGCATACTTCGCCCGGCCGTCCGGGCTTTGCATCCGCGCGGCGTCGTCGGTGTTTTTCATGTTGCCGAGTTCGACGAGGATCGCCGGGTACTGGGCCAGGTTGAGCCCCGCGAGGTCGTCCCGGCCATACAGGCCGCCCGAGCCGATGTAGTTGGCCGGCTGGAAACCGGCCTGCACTAACGCATCCCGCATCGTGTTGGCCAGCTGGACGGCCGGGCCGGCCTGCACCTCGTTCAAGGGCGGGCTCGAGTAGTTCACGTGGAATCCGCTGCCGGACGCGGGTCCGCCGTCGGCGTGGATGCTCACGATGGCGTCGGGACGCATTGCGTTGGCCGCCGCCGCGCGCTGGTCCACGCAGGGGCCGACGGAGTTGTCGTCACCTCGGGATAGCTGGGTGCGAACGCCCATCTGGTTGAGCGACTCGTTGATCAGCGCCACGACCGCCCAGGTGAACGCGTGCTCGGGATAGCCGTCGTTGGTGGCAGCGCCGGACGCCTGGCACGCCTTGGTTCCGCCCCGGCCGTTGGGGACCTGCTGGTTGATCGAGGCGTCGTTCACGGCGTTGTGGCCCGGGTCGAGGAAGACGGCCGAGCCGGCGACACCGGCGGCGGCGCGCGGAGCGGTCATGAGCCCGGCGCCGATAAGCACCGGCGCGAATTTCAGCACGTCGCGTCGCGAAACGGGTCCCGGCCGGCCGGGGTGGTCACGCATCGCGCGATGGTAGCAATCAGACGTCGGTCAACGCCCGGGCCGCTGCGCGGAACATGGTCTGCTTGATCGCGCCGAGCGTGCCGGGGTCCTTGCCGGCCAGCGGACGCAGCAGGTCGGTGGCCGCCGCGGTCACCTCGCCCTCGGCCGCGGTAGCGTCGACGATGCCGAATTCGGCGGCCTCTTCCCCGCCGAACCGCCGCCCGGTCGTCATCGAGGCCACCGCGGCGCGGGGCGTGAGCTTGGCCTGGATCAGCGCGGCCATGCCGTCGGTGAACGGAATCCGGATGTCGACTTCGGGGAAGCAGAAGAACCCTCGGTCGGCGCGCATCACTCGCACGTCGTGGGCCATGGCGAGCATCGCGCCGGCGCCGAAGGCGTGCCCGGTCACCGCGGCGGCGGTCGGCATCGGGAAGGTGAGGACGCGAGCCAGCAGGGCCTGCACCCGCGCGACGTACGCCTGAGTCTGGTCGGCATGGGCGCCCAGCCAGTCCAGGTCCAGCCCGTTGGTGTAGAACTTGCCGCCCGCGGTCGTGACCAGGCCCTGGGCACCGGCCTGCTGGATCTCGTCAAGCTGCTCGTTGATCGCATCGAGAAACTCCGGGGAGAACCGATTCTCGTCCTCGCCGAGGTGCAGCACCGCGATCTTGTCGTCCCAACTGCATGTCGGTGTCATGTCGTGTCCTTCTCTCTGGTTTTACGCCGGGGTTCCCCGACGTCGAGCACGGCGCGGACCGCGGCGCGTAGCCGCTCCCGCGCCTCCGGATCTTTGATCCTGTTGCGGCGCAACAGGATCGCGGTCGGCAGATCGACGATGCAGGTTGTGATGACGTCGACGGCCGTGGCGTCCTTGCGGTCCCACAGGCGGCGGGCCAGCCGAATCATCGATTCCACCAGCTGCCGGTCCAGGTCGCGCAGCTGTGCCGCAATGTCGGGCGGCGTATCGGGACCCAGCAGCTCGTCGCGGCGCACCGTGAGTAGCAGCTGCGACGACTCCGGGTAGCTTTCGGCGAATACCGCGGGCGCCTCGGCCGCCGCCACCACGGCGGCAACACCATCCCCATCGGGCGCGGCGTGGATCAATTCGCCTTGGGCGCTGAGGAATCGGTGCCCGGCCCGCAGCCAGGCGCGCCCGACGAGGCCCGCCCGCGAGCCGAAGGTGTGGTACAGCGCGCCGTTGGAGACCCCGATCGCGTCGCCGACGGCTCTGATCGTGACCGACGCGGGCCCGGACCGCACCGCCAACCGTTCGACGGCATCCAGGATTTGGTCCTGGTCGTGAACACGCGGCCGCGGCATTCCGGCATAGTAACAGAGCAGACGCTCTGTTATAGGCGTGCGCCCAGTTCACGCGATTGCAGCGCCCTCTTAACGCGAAACCCGTTTGATCGCGAGCGCCGATCGGGAACCCCCTGCCCATGGGTAAGGTCACTCAGGTCAACGAAAAGATGCTGTTGGCGGATATCGAGCGGCAACTGATCGACGAGTTCCCGCAGATCCCATCAGAGGTCGTCGACGCCCTCATCCGCGAAGAGCACGCCCGGTTCACGCACAGCCCCGTCCGCGATTTCGTTCCGCTGTTCGTGGAAAAACACACCCGCGAGCAACTGCGGGCGCGGTCCAACTGAGGAAACGGCTACCGGCCAGATTCTCGGCTTTCCGCCCCGGACGGGGCGGATCTGCGCCTACGCTCAGCAAATGGTCGGTCGCCAATGGGTCGCGCTGGGCATCGGCGCGATGGTCGCGGCGGCCACCGCCACGCCCGCGACCGCACGCGCCGACACCGTGAACTTTCAATCCCCGTCCGGGAACATCTACTGCGTTCTGGACAGCGCATTTGTCGCGTGCGACATCAGTGACTTCGATTACCAGCCGCCGCCACCCCCGGAGTGCGGCAAACACCTCGCCTGGGGAAATCGCTTCGTCCTGACCCAGGGTCAACCGGCCGCCATCCACTGTCACGGCGACACCCTGCGCGTCGCCGGCGAGCCGACACTCGACTACGGCCAGTCCAAGTCCGCCGGGACGCTCACCTGCGACAGCGAGCCGTCGGGCATGACATGCACCGACAGCAGCACCGGGCATTACTTCCGGGTGTCGCGGGATTCCTACGATCTGGGCTGAGAGCCGTTCCGCTCCAACCGCTTACATGACCGTACAAAATAGTATGGTACGGTCGCGCCATGTCCGCGGTCGATACTCGCCCGACGTATGGGATCACCGACGACTTCGTCGCCCGCTTGGCCGAGCGCGCCGACGAGGCCGAAAGGCTGCGCCGGCTGCCCGCGGCGACGATCAGCGAGTTCCGGGAAACCGAGCTGTTCCGGCTGTTGCTTCCGGCCCGGTTTGGCGGCATCCAGGCGTCGTTTCCCGGACTGCTGGAACCGATTCGGCGGATGGCGCACGGGTGCGCGTCCAGCGCCTGGACGCTCGGTTTCTACGCCCTGCACAACTGGATGCTGTCGCTGTTCGACATGCGGGTCCAGCAGGAGGTGTTTGCCTCGGGGCCGGTGCTCGCGCCCGCTCCCCTGGCCCCCACCGGCCGCGGCGTCCCGGCTGAGGGTGGGGTGCGCTTGACGGGCCGCTGGTCGTGGGCCACGGGTGCGATGGATGCGGATTGGGTGATGGTCGGGGCGCTCATCGAGCGACCCGATCGCATCGACCCGGCGCTGGTGCTGGTGCCCGCCGACCAGGTCGAGGTCGTGGACACCTGGCACACCGCCGGGATGCGGGGCACCGGGTCCCACGACGTCGTCGTCAGCGACGTCCTCGTGCCGGAGCACCGCATGGTCGCCGTGGCCGATATCTATGCCGGGACGACGCCCGGCGCCCGGGCCCATGACGTGCCGACGTACCGGTGGCCGATGGTCCCCGCGCTCGCGCTGGTGGCGTCGATGCCGGTGCTCGGTGCCGCCGAGCGGGTGACCGAGCTGTTCGCCGAACGACTGGGCGGGCGCGTCCTGGCGTATAGCGGTGCGGCGCAGAAGGATCAGCCCGCCGCGCAGATCCGGCTGGCGAGTGCGCGGGTTCGGTTGCGCGCTTTGAGGGCGCTCGTCGACGACACCGCCGACGGGATCGACCGGATGGTGGCCGCCGGCGAGCGGGTGCATCGATCGGTGCGGGCCGAGGCGCGGCTGGCGGCCGCCCACACGGTGCACGAGAGCAAGGCAGTGATTGCCGATTTGCTGGACGCCTCCGGCGCCAGCGCGCAATTCCTATCGAATCCGCTGCAGCGGTTCAAGCGCGACGTGGACATCGCGGCCGGGCATGTCGTCTTCGACTACGACGTGAGCCGAGAGTTGGCCGGCGCGTTGGCGATTGGCGCCAAGATCTCCCCGATCGCGATGGTCTAGTCCTTGAGCATCAGCTCGAGGAAGCGTTCGCGCTGCGCGATCTGTTGCGCCTGCTGCGCCGAACCGGCCAGGTGCAGCAGCCCGATGCCGGCGGCGAAGGTCAGCTCGGCGCGCAGCTTGGCGTCGTCGGGGCTGAAGCCGTAGTCGCTGTAGGCCTTGGTGACAGAGCGCAGCAGGCGCCGGTCGGCCGCGCGGATGTTGGCCGCGGCGGCCGGATCGGTGCGGGCCCATTCGCGCATCGCGCGTTCGAGCGTCCAATGCCCCGGGCTGGTCAGCGCGGTCATCATGGCGGACAGGCGTTCTCGCGGGGGCAGCGCGTCGAGCTCGGCCAGGGACTGCCGGTCCTTCTCGAGGAAGGTGTTCCACGATTCGACCAGCGCGGCCCGATAGCTGTCCATGTCCTGGAAGTGCCAGTAGAAGCTGCCCCGGGTGACGCCCGCCTGCTGGCACAGGCGCTCGATCTTCAGGGCGCGCACCCCCTGCTCGGCGAGCAGCGTGTAGCCGGCCTGCAGCCAGTCCTCCACGGACAGACGCGGGGGCTTGCGCGCGGTCACAGATGAAGGTTACGGGGGACGCTTCCGGGCGCGGATCCGTCTGTCATCAGGGGCCCTGCGTGGGTCCGGGTGAACTCCTACCCAACACCTGGCAAAGCGGAGCGGTCGGCCGCACACATGGGTGTAATGTCCGGGTTTGCTAGCCGACAAATTCCTGTTAACTCTTGGCACGCTTGCTGGGATGCCGAAGGATCAGGAGGTGCCGTGAGCACAGCCGAGGTGTCCGACCTGTCGGCGACGATCGACAACGACGAGGTCGTGGTGTCGTTGCACGACGAGGCCCTGCTGCTGGGCGGTGACCCCGCCGCTGTCGAGTCCTATCTGACCCGGCTACGCGCGACCGCCGGCCACGCCATGCGAGTCGCCGGTATCGACAGTGCCTCGCTCGCGAACGCGGCGATCGCCGGGCTGGCTTCCTTGCTGGCCGACTCCGGCAAGTACGTGCAGTTGCATCGCGACACCGTGGAGGCGCTGAAGGAAGGCAACCTCGTTCCCCTCAGCGACGGCTTCTTCCGGCTGACCACGGGCGCCGATGCCGGCGAGCTCCTGGCGCAACTGCAATGGCGACCGGAACTGCTCGGACCGGAGGTGATGCTGTCGGCGCAGATGATCGCGGTGCAGATGGCGTTGAAGTCCGCGGTCGCCGAGGTCGAAGACGCCGTCCGTCGCGTGGAGGACAAGGTGGAATCGGTGCTCGAAGTCGCCCGCGCGCAGCGCGCCGGCGATGTCCTGGGCACAAGCCTCACGATCTCGCGGATGGTCGACTCGTTGGACAAGTACGGGTCGCTGCCCGATGCGTACTGGGATTCGGTGGCCATGCTGGGGCCGGCGCTCAACGTCACCGTCGAGCAGCTGCGCAACCACGTCAGCCGCATCCTGGTGTCGTTCGATCACACCCTGGGTGTGCAGCAGCGCGCCGGGAAGCTGCGAAACGCCATCAGCGAGAACCGGCTTGGCGACACCCTGAGCCTGCTGGTCATCGCCGAGGAGGCGCTGCACAAGTGGCAGCGGCTGAACCTCGCCCGCATCGAGGCGAAGGAGCCCGAGCAGCTGCTCCGGGCTATCGACGAAGCTCGCGAGCTCGTCGACCACCACCTGCGCGAAGACCTCGACATCTACCGGAGCGCGAAGGAAGTCCTCGACCGGTTCGGGAAGACGGCGGCCATCGACGGCTTCCGCTTCTGGGCGGTGCGCGAGCTGGCCAAGCAACGCGGCGAGCTGCGCGACGAGCTCGACCGCTTCGCCGCGGCCCGTCAGCACCAGGTCGAGACCTGGGAGGACTTCCACATCCCGAGCGTGCTCGACGCCGCCCTGGCCACCCTCGAAGCCGTCGGAAGCGTTACGGGCCGAGCGCTTGTGGCCGCCGGCCGGGGGGTCGTCTACCTGGGCGGGCAGGTAGCGGGCCCGTTCCGGGGCAAAGGTAGCGATGAACCCTCTCAGGCGAGCAGCTCTGAACTCGAGGAACACCAGTCGGCGTCCTGACTGGGCACGGTGCGTCGTCATTGACTGTGGTCGGGGCTGCCTCGATACTCCACCAGTACCGCCGTCGACCATCAACGGCTCGCGGCTAAAGTGCTTGGCGCGCAGAGGAGGTCGACGTGATCGATTTGGGGCTATCCGGCAAGCGCGCGGTTGTGTCGGGTGCGGGCTACATCCCCGAGCGGGCGGGCCACGGCTGGTTCACGTCGTTGGCCCTGGCCGAAGCCGGCGCCTCGGTGGCCTGCATCGATATTGACGAGCAGCGCGCGGAGCACATTGCCGGCGAGATCGTCGGCAGGGGCGGCACTGCGGTCCCGATCGTCGCCGACATGACCGACCCCGTGCAGGTCGGTCGGGCGATCGATGACGCCGTCGCGGCGCTGGGCGGTGTCGACGTGTGCGTCGACATCATCGGTGGGGCGACCTGGTCAAAGGTCGAGGACTTCACCACCGAGCTGTGGGACGCGGCGATCCACTACAACCTGACCCAGGTGTTCTACCTTTTCCAGGCCGCGGCAAGGTACATGATCGCCCAGGGCAGCGGCGGATCGTTGGTGGCCATCGCATCGGTCGACGGCATTGCCTCGGCCACCTACCACGCCGCCTACGGCGCCGCCAAGGCCGGCGTCATCTCGCTGGTCAAAACCTTCGCAGATGAACTGGGCCGGTACGGCATTCGCGCCAATGCGGTCGCGCCGGGCAACGTGGGCTCCGGCAACGAGGACCAGCCGCCGAACGAATACGCCGTCAACGGAATCAACCCGCTCGCGGCCCCCCGCGCGCATGACGTCGCCAACGCCGCGTTGTTCCTGTCTTCTGAGCTGGCCGCCCGCATCACCGGTCAGACCCTAGTCGTCGACGGCGGTGCCACCATTCGCCAGCTGTGGGGGCTGGGCGAGTCGATGATCCCGGCCAACCCGGACGATGCGCTGCCCGGCTTCATGCGGCCCGGCCCGTCGGGCGGCTAGCGCTGGTGCATCATCGGCAGGCCCGGCACCGAGCTTCTCCCCTTGAGAACGTATGGGGTTGTGATCGAGCCGATGTAGATGTCGCGCATGTCGTGCCCGCCCCAGGCGATGCTGGTCGGGCCTTTCAATAGCGCGCCCTCGGGATCGTCGAGGACCACCGTGGCCGTGCCGTCCGGGCGGATCGCCACGATCCTGTTCGCCAAAACCAATGTGACCCAAAGGTTTCCCTCGGCGTCGAACGCGCACCCGTCGGCCATTCCCCACCGGCGACCAACCTCCGGGTCGGCCATGGACAGGCCGGCGTCGGGGCCATACTCGTCGGGGCGCCGGCCGCCCAGCGGAGGACCGTATTGCTCCTGGGGGCCGAGTGTTGCGCCTTCGATCGGGAATCGCACCACGTCGGCGGCCACCGTGCGGACCACGTACAGGTAGTCCTCATTGCGATCGAGCGCCATGCAGTTGGGGAAGCTCACCGCTTCGGCGACCACCTTCGCCGATTGGCGATCCGGTGCGACCCGAAAAATGAATCCATCGGCGGTGCCCCGCGCGATGGTATCCATGAGATCGTCAGCCATTGTGCTCACCGAACACCACAGCGCCCCAACGGAATCCACCAGGACAAAGTTCAACCATCGCAGCGGGCGTCCATCGAGTTGTCCGCCCAGCACCGTCGTGTTCGCGCCGGTCACCGGGTCGAGGTCCTGCAACACACCCAAGCCCCAATTGGCGATCAGAAAGTGGCCGTCGCGATCGAGCGCGATCCCGTTCGGCTCGCCGCCCGCCTTACCTATACGTCGAATCGTGTGTTCGTCGATGAGTTCTGCGACAGCAGAGGCCTTATCTGAGGCGAACACCTTGCCATCGCCGGCCACGAGGACGTGTTCGGGGCGATCGACGCCGCGCCCGACGGGGTGGAGATCGGTTACCGCGATTGTGGTCTCGCCCGTTCCGCTCATCGATTCCCCTCGTGGACTCGTAGCAGCCCAATGTCAGGCTAGTGGAGGTTACGAGCTCACCGGGTCGAGCAGCCCAGCATGAGACACCCTCATCCCGTCGGCTGATATGCACCCGCCCGTTTCGAGCTGCGGTCAAAGGGGCTGAGGAACCGAGTCGGCGCTGGGCGGGCCAGTGTGCTCAGGCCGTGGTGCCGCTGGCTATTTCTGACGATTGGGCAATGGCTGCGAATTGGCGTTTGAGCATTTGGTATCCCCAGGCGAGTACTAGCCAGGGCGCGATGAGCCAGGGCATGTTGAGCATGATGAACTTCACGCCCAGGTCAAAGAAACTCGAGGTGTTCACCGACGGCAAGCCGCCGATGATTTCGCTGCCGTAGTAGTACCAGGTCAGCACCGTGTGGGTGACGGCCGTGGACATGACGAGCAAAGTGCCGCGGTAGTCGGTGAATTGCGAGCGTTTGAGCATGATCAGACCCGTGACGCCGACGCAGGCGTTGATGACCGAGAGCACCTCGATCATCAAGAAATGGGGATTTGGGTTGAGGTAGCGCAGATCTCCACCGTCGATGTAGGCCCACCACGGGTAAGCCCAGGCGCTTTCGCGAGCGCCGGCGATCGGCTTGTGCAGGATCAGCCACCCCAACTCCCACGTCAGGTGG
The DNA here is from genome assembly GCF_001665645.1 of Mycobacterium sp. 852002-30065_SCH5024008. NCBI lineage: Bacteria > Bacillati > Actinomycetota > Actinomycetes > Mycobacteriales > Mycobacteriaceae > Mycobacterium > Mycobacterium sp. 852002-30065_SCH5024008. Next base: position 8,873 of record NZ_LZSZ01000175.1, read on the forward strand.
GTGGCGTAGGAGCAGATCACGAACGGCAGCACGACCCCCTGCAGGCGCTCGAACCTGGTCCAGCGCCGCAGCGACGGGATCGGCAGAAAGGCCGCAAAGATTCCCACGAAGTAGGCGGCCGTAGCTTGAGTGGCCAGCAGGTTGGCCATCAGCCCGCGGTCCATATGGCCGTGGAACACCAGGTACGTGTAGAGCGGGAAGCCCAGCACAAGCGAACCGAACGCCAAGGTCCACATCAATCGCAAACCCCGGGACGGCGCCAGGGCGCTGATGACAGGCTTCGCGGTAGCCGGGGGGACTGCGGTGGCGGTCATCAGTGCTCCTTGGTGACTTTCACAAGCAGAATAATGATTACTGCAGGAACGGACATAGTTACCCCCGCCGCCCAAGCCGCTACCGAAGCCGGCAAGATCACCCGACGTCCCGCGATCCAAGCGATGTATCACAGACCTCAAGTCGTCGGCGGTCACGTTTTGGCGTCGTGGCGTGTCGTAGCAGTAGACCACTCGTTACGACACATCGCCGGAGACTCTGAAATGACTGCGATCACAAAAACCCGCGAGATGCGCACTCGCGCCCAGGTGACCACCTACTGGATTGCCACCGCCCTGCTCGTCGCTGAGCTGACACTGGGAGGCATCTGGGATGTGCTCCGCGTTCCGTTGGTTCGCAACGTCGTGACGCACTTGGGCTATCCGACGTACTTCTTGGTTTTGCTTGGGACATGGAAACTGCTCGGCGCGGCTGCCCTCGTTGTGCCGCGGCTTCCGCTGGTCAAGGAGTGGGCCTACGCCGGCATCTTCTTTGTCTTTTCGGGGGCCATCGTGTCGCACTTGACCACGGGCAAGGATGTCCAAGAAGTCGCGATCTGCTCCATTGTGCTCGTACTGACGGTTGCGTCATGGGCCCTGCGTCCGGCGGCACGCACGCTCCACAAACGCGAACACGACCAGGACATAAGCGTGGCGGAGTCAACATGACCTTAGTGGCCGGCTGCTCGGGGCGCCCCGAACTTCTCTGAGCTGCAAGAGATGGCGCTGCCCAGCTGCGCGCGGATCGGGTCGATGTCAGGGGCGCTGCTGCGGCGCGACGTTCAGTGAGCTGCCGACAAGACGACCGAAAGATGTCGCCGTTGCGGCGCCACGCAGGGTGGAGCCGATCGCGTCGTCCACGATTGACGAAGGCCAACGCCTTGCCGAGGAGTTCGTCACCCAGTGTCACCAGGATCGTCGTTCCTATGTGTACCTCAATCTGCAACTCGCCGAGTACAATTCGCGGCTATCGCTCGATGTTGCCCTGTCGAATGCCGACGCACCCGGGACCTTAGTGGTTTTTCGCAATCAGCGTCCGGCAGCCGGCACAACGGTGGCAGTCTCCGCGCCACCCGGAGTGACGATGCCAACCGTCTGACCCCGACCGCACCCGGCGCTTCGGGTCAGCCAGCCGGATTCGGTTGGACGACAACGCATCCGGCCTACGCTGACCGACTCAATGCGTGCGATCCCCGCCTCGGTGCATCACCCATTGGCCGGTAAGGTCGCGGCGCTGGCTTTCAGCGACTCCAAAGCGGCGGCGCTGAGCCGGGCGAGTTCGTCCGCCTCGTCGGGAGTGAGGGCGGCTGCGAAAATTTCGGCCATCCGGCGGTTGGTCGCCTCCTCGACCTCGGCGTAGCGGTCCTTTTTGTCCGCGCCGTCGGCGAACGGCTCCGACCAGCCGAACATCGCGGCATACTGATGCCCCTTGTTGAGCATGTGGGCCTCCACGGGGGTGATACCCGAGATCGTGAGGGCGTTGAAATGCACTCCGGCCCGCAGCTCCCGCAGGACGTGCATCACCTGCAGCGTCCGCGCGGGCGGGTCCTCGTCCAGCGGCATGGTGCGCCACCCGGCGTACAGCGGCAGGCCCCCATCCGGTGTCGCCGCGACGATCTTTTCCCCCAGCGCGGCGATGCGGTCCAGCCCCTCGCCGCCGGCCAGGTGCCTACGCGCGAAGCCGGCGGCCTGTTCCCAGTACACCTCGGCCGCGCCCATCGCGCCGCGAACCGCGACGCCCTCCTCCCACAGGCTCCGCAGGGAGGTGGGCTCGAACACCACGAACACCGAACTGACCGCGACGCCGGTGGCCTCGCCCAGCACCCCGCCGCGCCCCGCAACGTATCCGGCGAGCGGGTTCTGGTAGCCGGCCGCGACGCTTTCGGCGAGATTCTCGGGGTGCAGCATGAACATCCCGACCGCTTGTCCGATGGACGAACCCGCGGTGACGGCGGCGTCGAGCACGTCGTTGTGACTCATGGCTTTTCTCCTTGTCAGGCAGTCGCGTTCATGTCAGTTTCCCTGCTGCGTGGGTCGCGTCGACGCTACTCCTGGTGGTCCGTAGCGACTGCGCAGGCAGCGGCGAACCTTTGCTCCGTCCGCGGACGCCAGTCCAAGCGATGTGTCGTTCACGCAATCAACAGGCCCACACGTAGCGCCCATACCCCAACAACCCGGCTCATCGTGCGACCCGAATTACTCGGGCGCCTGCGTTCCCATCGCCAGTGATGTCGACTGTGCCGGCGGTAGCGGTAACGGTCCCGCCTATGTCTCGGGACCCGTAACTGTGGCCGGAAAGGACATTTACGGCCTCGGCCGAGACGGTAATGGCGTGGGGTGCGAATAGCCGCTTCCCACCAGTACTCGTACTTCACCCGCGCGTCTCGCCGCCCGGTTTACGGCCGAGGCGGCAACGCCGCCAACCACCCATCCGAAAGCAGCTCCAATAGTTGCCCATCCGGATCACGAACCATCGCCATCGCCCCGGTCACCGTCGCGTCGACCACGGCTCCCCCGAACTCCTCAACCTTCTCCAACGCACCAGGAAGATCCGACACCGAAAACGAAATATGCGTCAGCCCAATCTGATCCATGACACGTTCGGCCCCGGCGTGGACCTGACGCTTCGAGTAGTCCATGAGTTCCAGCACGAACCCGTCGCGCACCAAGTAAGTCGCATGCACCCCGAGCGGCTCGGCAAGCTGCACAAGTTTGGCGGTGGGGCCGTCGGGCGGATCAAGCTCCCACCAAAACTGAAACCCAAGCACATTCTCGTAAAACCGCCTCGAACGCTCACGATCGGAGACACACAATCCGACATGGTTGAAGGTCGTCCGGTGACTACCCATCGCGGCCTTTCTCGACACAACCCCGAGCGTAATAATGCAAAGATAGTGTAGAAAGCCGAGCTCTCGTCCAGGTGGAGGACTTCAGATGGCAACCCGACCTGATGTCACCGACGACGCCATCGTCGACTTCGACCACCACTCCGACGCGTTCAACCTCAACGAACTGGCCATCAACGCCGAGCTGAGACAACGCTGCCCCGTCGCCTGGAACGAGAACTACGGCGGCTTCTGGTTCCTCAGCAGCTACGACGCAGTCAGCCACACGGCGAGAGATGGCGACACCTTCGCCCACAAATACGAGCCCAACGCCGCCGATGGCGTCGACTACCAAGGCGAGATGGGCGTCCCGCGGCCCGAAGGCCAGCCGGCCCTGGGCATCGGCGAGGTCGACGGCCCCTACCACCTAGCCCTACGGCACGCCCTAGCCCCGTTCCTCTCCCCCGGCGCAGTCCAAAAACTCAAGCCGTTCATGGAACAAAAAGCCCATGAGTTCCTCGACCAAAAAATCGAAGACGGACAGATGGACCTCGTCCTCGACTACGCCAGCCCGGTCCCCGCCATCCTCACCATGAAGCTGATGGGCCTGCCGCACGACAACTGGCACCTTTACGCCAACCTGTTCCACTCCGTCATGGCCGTCCCGCAAGACAGCCCCGAGTACCTCGACGCCATCGCCAAAGTCCCCGCCATGATGCAAGAAGTCCTCGAGTACGCGGCCAGCAGACGAGCCAGCCCGACAGACGACCTGACCAGCTTCCTCATCCAGTTCGAATTCGACGGCCAGCGCCTCACCGACGAACAGCTGCTCAACATCCTCTGGAACCTCATCGGCGGCGGCGTCGACACCACCACGTCCCAAACCGCGCTCACGCTCCAATACCTGGGCACCCACCCGGCCCTCAGGCAACCACTCATCGACCACCCGGAGCTCTACCGCACCGCCACCGATGAATTCCTGCGCTACTTCTCGGTCAACCAAACCCTCAGCCGCACAGTCACTCACGACGTCGAACTCAACGGCCAACACCTCCGCAAGAACGACAGGGTCGTCATCAGCTGGCTGTCGGCCAACCACGACGACAAAGAATTCCAAAAGCCCGACGAGATCATCTTGGACCGAACACCCAACCGCCACCTCGCCTTCGGCCTCGGCCCGCACCGCTGCATCGGCTCACACCTGGCGCGGCTGATGGCCGAGGTAATGGTCAGGGCCGTCCTCGACCGCATCCCCGACTACCAAGTCGACGTGCAAAACGTCCACCAGTACCTAGGCAACCCGAGCATGACCGGGCTCGGCACGCTGCCGGTCACCTTCACCCCCGGAGCGAAACGAGGCTAGATGCCAGACAGCGCTCGCAAATCCGCCAACCCGATGACGCAAGTGCTGGGTCCGTTCACCCGCACCGGCGGCTTCTACGCCCGCTCGTGGGGCACCTACCTGGATCGTCAACCCGACGAGCTACCGGTGGCCCGGCCCACCATCGCGCTCGCGGCGCAGGCATTCCGCGACGAAATCCTGCTGGCCGGCTTCAGCCTGTTGCGCCGGGCTCCCGACGCAAAAACGCTCGAACGGATCGACAGCGAAGTGCTTGCGGCGCAGGAGTTTTACGGTAACAAGGGCTGGCTCGACAATCCCGAGGGTTTCTTTGCCCCTCCCCCACTCCCCACCGACGTGACGGTCAAGCGCGTCAGCAGCATGGGACGCAACTACGAGCGGCTGTCCTTCGACAGCGACTACGAGCCCCACGAAGGCGAACCCAGCCGGGAACGGTGGCACAGCTACACCGGCAACAACCGCGAATACGCCCTGATGTTCCGGCACCGCCGGCCGCGCCCGTGGCTGGTCTGTATCCACGGCGCCGAGATGGGCCGGGCCGCGCTCGACCCCATGCTGTTTCATGCCTGGCACCTGTACCGGCATCTCGGCCTCAACGTCGCGCTGCCGGTACTCCCCCTGCACGGCCCCCGAGCAAGCGGCGGACCAAAGTTCCCCAGCGAGGACGTGCTCGACGACGTCCACGGCGCCGCCCAGGCGGTCTGGGACATCCGGCGCCTCATCGCCTGGATCCGCGCGCAACAGCCCGACGCCGCGATCGGGGTCAACGGCATCTCGCTCGGCGGTCTGATCTCGTCGCTGGTCGCCAGCCTCGACGACGGCCTCACCTGCGCGATCCTGGGCGTGCCGGCCGTCGACCTGGTGAACCTGGTCGGCCGCCACGCCGGCCTCAGCGGCCACGCCGCCCTGCGCCACACCATGAACTCGGCCAAACCCCTCGGCCGCATGATCTCGCCGCTGGCCCTGACCCCGCGCGTGCCAAAACAGGGCCGCTTCATCTACGCCGGCCTCGCCGACCGGCTGGTACACCCGCGCGACCAGGTCACCCGACTCTGGGAACACTGGGACAAACCCGAAATCCAATGGTACCCAGGCGGTCACACCGGATTCTTCCGTTCGCGGCCGGTGCAGCGCTTCATCGACGACGCGCTCGTGCAGTCGGGGCTGGCCGACAAGAGATGACTGCCTCCTACCTGCGATGGATAACGGCGAGCACGGCCAAGCCATTGGTCCATGCCTATCGGCGCACCGGTGCCGACGTGCCCTTCGGCGATCCGGTTCCTTCACACGGAACAGAAATGGAGGGCTGGTTCTGGCGCCTCACCGATGCCGCCTCGGGTCGCGTCGTCGTCGCACTGTGCAGCGTGAACCGGAATCCAGACGGGGACTGGGCGACCGTCGCGGTCGCACTGCATCCCGGCGGCGTGGTGCGTTCCGCGGCCATGGACGGTGCCCACGCCGAATCGTCCACGTTCTCAGTGCACGCCGGGACCGCTCCCGACTGCCGTCTGGCGGCGAACACCGATCGACTCCAGATCGACCTTGACGGCATCCACCTCGACCTGCACTTCGCCGATCCCTTCAATTGGCCCAAGGCCTTTGGTGGAGGCGGCGTCTTCTCTTCGGTCCCGTTTCTCAACCAATACTGGCATCCCTACCGACTCGGCGGAAAAGTTACCGGCACAGTCAAATTCAACGACGACACGTGGTCGTTTGACGGCGCCGAGCTGTACACGGAACGCAACTGGGGCGCGGGCTTCCCCGAGCGCTGGTGGTGGGGTCAGGCACACGATTTCGGCGACGCCGACGTCTCGGTCGCCTTCTCGGGCGGCCTTCTTCAGCTCGGCCCGATCCGCAGGGACGTCACCGGAGTCGTCGTGCGACTCGGCGACCGCGTCATTCGAGTAACCCCGCCGGTGCCCGTGCGATCGGACGTCGGCGACGGACACTGGACCGTGTCAGCACGCACACTCCGCTACCACATCGAGCTGGACGGAGACGGCACCCGCGCGGATCCGCACGTCTTGCCGGTGCCGCTGCCCGAGCAGCGCCGCAACATCGACACCGACTTTGAGCACCTCGCCGGCCGATTGCATTGCAGGGTGCGGGAGTACGGCCGGGTGGTGTTCGACGGCACCTGCGAGATCGCTGGCCTGGAGATCGGCAGCCGACCGGCATAGCTCGACTCACGGTCGGGAAGTGCGCCTGCCCTCTCATACCACCTGCCATCGCCCGGTAGAGTCACGAACTCGTGCAGATCGCAGTGACTGGTGGCACCGGATATCTCGGTGCACACGTCGTCCGTGGCCTACTCAATGCTGGCCATCAGGTACGGCTTCTGGCCGAGCCCGGGTGGGACAACCCCGAACTGCTGCGCAGGCTTTCCGAACTCGGCTCGATAACCGTGCTAGAGGGCGACGTCCGCGAGTCCGATACCGTGGCGACGCTCCTGGACAACAGTGACGCCCTGCTGCACGCTGCCAGCGTGGTCGGGACCGACAACCGGCGCGAGAACCTGATGTGGGAGATCAACGCGCTCGCGACCGAGTCGATCCTGCGTCAGGCACACGGCCGCGGGCTGGACCCGATCGTCACGATCAACAGCTACAGCTCCCTCTTCTCGCCGGCGGTCCCGGTGATCGGGCCGGACACTCCCACCGCGGCGGGTAGGTCGTCCTACGCCAAGACGAAGGGCTACGCCGATCGTGCTGCCCGGCGCCTGCAAGACGAGGGTGCGCCCGTTGTCATCACCTATCCGTCCAGCGTGGTCGGACCGGCCTTCATGACGGCCCCCGGTATCACCGAACAGGGCTGGGCGCCAATCATCCGCGCGGGTGTCGCGCCGCGACTGCGGCACGCCGGAATGATGATGGTGGACGTCCGTGACATCTCCGATGTGTATATCGCGTCGATGCAGCCGGGCCGCGGCCCCAAACGCTACGTGTGCGGCGGCGTGATGCTGAGCTTCGATGAGATGATCTGCGCGCTCGAGGCCGGCTCCGGGCGTCGCATCAGGCGAATTCCCGTGACCGGCGGAATGTTTCGGGCACTGGGCAGGATCGCGGACGCCGTCGGGAACCTACTGCCACTCGGGGCCGGATTCAGTTTCGAAGCGGCACAACTGCTGACCGCGGCGATACCAACCGATGACTCCCGCACCCTGGCCGAGCTCGGGGTGACCTGGCGCTCACCTCGCGAGGCGATCATCGCGACGTTCGCGCACCGCAGCGGAGAAGAACCCTGCGGAACACCCGCTAGCGGGTGAAAAGCCGTTCCTCGATGCCGAGCCGGCGTCGCTCTGCCACGTCGCACCTCCAAGAACGATCGACTTTGCCCGCGCTTCCTGGCCAACTTGGCTCGTCGGGCTCAGATCACTTCCTATGGAACCGGAATCGGCTTAATCGGGTTGCCCTGCTGGATCGACGAACAGTTCTCGACGGAGGCACTTCGGCGATAGCGAACGCTGCGAGTCTTCAGCACAGATGTCCGACAGCGGCTTTTTTTCGGTGTACGAGTAGAACGGACCGTCCTTCGGATGCGGCGGGGCGATGGCCGCGCGTGCAGGTGGTCGTGAGGCGGTCATGGCTTCCCCTCAAGCGCGGCGCTGCGCCTTAGCCTTCGATCGGCTCGGTGTGGTCGCCGGCCTCGTGCCGTTCAACCGCGCGGAGGCACGCTGCCCCGTGCGTGGTGAGCTTGTCGTGGGCACCGGATCGAATGCGGCGGGATCGGCGAGATACGCGCGGAAGATGCCGGCCATCGTCGCGGCCTGGTAGCCGTCGACGAACCGGTGATCCAGGCCGATCGACAGCGGCAGCACCGGACGCACGACGGGTTGGCCGCCCAGAGCCAACACCTTGTCCTTCACCGCGCCGATCATGATCCCGAGCGGCACGTGGCAGAACGTCGGCCAAGGGGCGGCGGCCGTGTCGAGGCCGTAGGTGCCCACGTTGCTCACGAGTATCGAGCCGTAAGGGCGGGCCTCCAGCCCAAGGAACGGAATGGGCAATTGCAGGCTCTCGGTGATGAAGCCCATCGCATCCATCACCGGACGAAGCAGCAGCGGCGGCAGTCCCTTGACCATCGCCTTGCTCTGCTTGAACTGCGGATCTTCGTCGTGGCGAATGCGTCCGACATGATCGGCGAGTTCCTTGGCGATGGCCCAGGGCGGCTTCTCGTTGATGCGACGCACCACGGTGCCAGAGAGATCGGTGCCAGCGGCTTCGGCTCCGGTTATGAGGTCCGTCCGCAGCGATACCACGAAGAAGCAGTCGACGGTCGGGGACGGCAGGAAGCCGCCGAACACGACCCGGCCGTTGAGACCCGGCAGCGCCTCGATGACCTTGCCCGCAGCCCTGCCGACGAGGTCCATGGGGGTGACGTGCTGACCCGTTGCCTCGCGGACCTGGCGCAGGTACTCGAGCAGCCGCACCGCTTCGATATCCATCGTCGCCCAAATCACCGGGTCTTTCCGCGGCCGCCAGGTGGCCATGGCAATCTTCCGCCAGACGGAGAACGGGATGACGGATGGAGTGGTCCACATTGTCGGAACTTCCTCTTCGAAGCAGGTACCCGAGTCTTCGCCCCAGAGCCGCAATACCGGCAGAGGACAAGGTCCCCTTGTCGGTGCCAAACGACGTCACGATGGCTAAACCGAACACGCTCCGCCCGTGGTGATCAGGACGCGGTTGCGTACTGCAACACCGGCTCCGACGAATCGACGTGGCTGCCGCTGACGATCCTGAGCCGATTCGGGCGCACCTCGTAGCGCACGCCGTCGACCGGGTTGGTCACATCGAACCCGTCCCCGACGCGCTCCGCGTTCGACAGCTCGATGTGCGCGCCGTCGCGAATCCGCTCGCCGCGGTAGTAGTAACTGCCGCTGAGGTTTTGACACACCACCGCCAGCGACTTGGCGGTGCGCACAACGGCGGCCGGCGGGTTCCCCGGGTCGCAACGAGCCGTCTCGCCGACGAAACCCAACCCGTCGGCGCCGCGCACCGGAGCCGACAGCGTCGGCGTCTTCGGCGGCGGCGGGCTCGACGGCGCGGGTGAAGGCTTCGAGGCGGCAGGCGGCGGCGAGCCCCCGCTCATCAACGCCGATACCAGCGCCACGATCAACCCGGCGATCACCAGCACCACCGCCGCCCCGGTCGCCACCAGCGGCGCCCGGCCACCCAACGAGGGTCGGCGCGGCGCCGTCGGCAAAGGCTCAACAACCGGATACGGGCTGTAACCGGTGTCGTCCGGGTTCGGATAGACCGCCTCGAACGGCCGGGTGCCAAGGGGCCCGGCGCCAACGCCGGCCGCGACGGGCTCGTACGCCGCGTTCACCGCCTCGCTGGCCGCCCGGGCGAGTTCACCCGCGGAAGCGAACCGCGCCGCAGGCTGTTTGGCCATGCCGCGGGCGACGACGTCGTCGAAGGCCCGGCCGATGCCGCGGCGCATGATGCTGGGTCGAGGCGCCGGCGACAACATGTGCGCGCTCTTCAGCTCGGCCGGGTCCGTGGCCTCGAACGGCGGATGCCCGGTGAGGCACTCGTAGAGCAGGCAGGCCAGCGAGTACACGTCGGTCTGCGGTCCGACCTGGCCGGTGGTGAACCGCTCGGGCGCCATATACACGCGCGAACCGTCGGCATGCCCAATGCCGAGGTCGACGAGACTCGCGAAGTGATCGGGGGTCAGCAGTACGTGTTCCGGCCGGACACCCAGGTGCACCAGTCCGGCGGCGTGCGCGGCGTCCAGCGCCCGCGCCACCTGCGCGACGATCGACGCGGCCCGCGGCGGCTCCAGCGGCCCGCGCTCGCGCAGCAGGTCCTTCAGGCTGCCGCCCTCGACAAGGTGCATGTCGACGTAGGAAACCCCGTTAATCGAACCGAAGTCGTGCACCGGGATGACGTGGGGCTCCTGCAACCGCGACGCGATCCCGCACTCCCGCCGAAAGCGTTGCTGGAAGCCGGGTTCCGCGGCCATCTCGGCAGGCAGCAGCTTGACCGCGACCGTCCGGTCCCTAACCGTGTCGTGCGCCCGGTAGACCTCGCCCGTCGCGCCCGCGCCGATCAGCGATCGCAGCTCGTAGGGCCCGAACCGGGTGCCAAGCCGCGAGGTCAATGGGCAGTCCTTTCGCTAGGTCGTAAAGGTCCAGCCGTGCGGGTTCCCGAATTGGGCGCCGACCTAACGTGCGGCGGCTCACGCGTGCGGCGGCACCGGGCACCAGAATAGGCCGCAATTGAAGTTGGGCGGGCCGGCCGGCGCCCGATCCCATATCGACCTCAGCCGCCGTGTCCGCCTTTGGGCTTTTTGCCCGGGTGACCGGGTGGCGGCGGCGCCGGCTGCGGGGTGCTGCTGGGCGTGATGGTGGCGGTGGTCGTCGGGGGCGGCGTCGGCGTGGTGGTGGTCGTGGTCGGTGTCGGCGGTGGCGCCGAGAACGGCGGATCGATTGCCAACAGGAGCAGCGCCAACAGGAACGCGGCAACGATCGCCGCGATCCACCACTTGCGCCGCGGAGCGTCCGGCTCCAGTGGCGCACCCGCGGGCGTGTAGGTCAGCACGGCCGGCGGCGGCGCCTCCATCACCCGGGTGTGAGCGGGCATCGCTGCTGGGGCCGCGCCGGCCAGCGCGGCTCGCATCGCCCCGGCCTGGTCGAACCGCCACGCCGGGTCGCGCGCCATCGCACGTTCGATCGCGGCGGCCAAGGCCGGCGGAACGTCCGGGCGCAGCGCGGCCAGCGGCGGCGGTGATGTGTGCAGGATCGCGTGTGCCAGCGCGCCCAGGTCCTCCTGCGGGAACGGCCGCCGCCCGGTCAGCGCCTCGTAACCCACCACGCCCACGGCATACAGGTCGTCGAACACCGTGGCCGGCTTGGACGTCAGCCGCTCGGGGCTCAGATATGCCATGCTGCCGACGACTTCGCCCGCCCTGGTGTAGGCGGCGCCGGACGTCTTGGCGATACCGAAATCGGCGAGCTTGGGTTCGCCGGCCGCGGTGAACAAGATGTTGCCCGGCTTGACGTCGCGGTGCAGGATCCCGGCGCTATGCGCCTCGGCAAGGGCGTCCAGGACACCGTCGAGCGCGACGTGCACGAACGCCGGTGGCAGCGGCCCGCGAGCGATGTGGTCGGCCAGCGACACACCCGGCAGCCGCTCCATAACGATGAACGGCAGCCCGTCGTGCTCGCCGATGTCGTGGACCACCACGACGTGGCGGCCGGTCAGCCGCGCCGCCGCGTGCGCCTCCGTTTCGAACCGCAACCGGCTGTCCGGCCGGTCGGCCACCCCCGGATAGAGCAGCTTGATTGCGACGGGCCGGTTCAGCTTCCGGTCCCATCCCTCACGCACCTCGGCCATCGCGCCGCGGCCCAGGACGCCGCGCAGCTCGTACCGACCGTCGCCGAGGAGCCCGCCCGGCCCCAGAGGCACTCCGGTACTGCCCTGGTCGCGGTAAGACTGGGTTCCTTGGAGGTCCGTGTCGATCTCCTGTCGGAAAGCTGACTCCCTGCTGGTTCGGGATAACCCCGCAATCCGGAATCGAAACCAGCTACTCGACAGGCGTTAAACAGCGGCGTTCCGCAACGGTTTTTGGACCGCCCCCGCGTACTCGCCGACGAAGCCGTTCCCCAACCACCACCTGGGCTCGGTGTGCTCGAAGATTTCCTCGCCGAGGGCCCGAGTGCGCACCGACCTCTTGACCGGAAACGGATTCATCCCCGACTTGTATTCGACCCCGACCATGGCGGGGACGGCCGGCCGGTCGCGCCGGGGCAGCAGTTCGAAACCGGCGTCCCGGAGCATCGCGTTCAACTCGGCTGGGCGAGGGAATCGCCGAAAGTCGTGGTTCGGTTTGTGCAGGCCGAACACGAACAGCGGCCCGATCGTGACGAAACACAGCCAGGTGCACAGGTTGCGATCCGGTGCGACATAGAACATCCGGCCGCCGGGTTTCAGCGCGCGAAACACGCTGTCCATCAGGCGGCGGTGCTGGGTGCAGTGGTCAAGCACTCCGTGCAGGTAGACAAGGTCGAACCGATTGGCGCCCAACACCTCCGGGTTACGGGCATCGCCGACGACGAAGGTCACACCAGGCTTGCCGGCAAAGCGCTTGCGGGCCGCGTCGATCGACTTGTAGTCGACGTCGATGCCGACGACGTCCCATTCACCCAACTCCGGATATCGTTCGAGCAACCCCGCGATCGCCCCGCCGCTGCCGCAGCCGACCACCGCCATCGCCGGCCGTTGACCATTCGCCGCCGGAAGGTAGTCACGCAGGAAGTCCCACGCGGCGTAGTCGATTTCGCCGACGAGCTCGGCGGTGAAGCGCCACTGATCGCTCACTTCGGCGTTGGAGAAGTAACGGACCCCGCGCTCGATCGTGCCGTTACTGATCCGCATCAGCACGCGATCGATGATCGAATACCGGTATTCCGGTTCGCCCGCCGCGTCGTTGGCCCGTTCACGATCGAGGAATTCGAAGTAGCTGCGCTCTTCGAGTTCGATTGGCGCTTGCCATGATTGGGCCTTGCCGAGCACACGCTCCCGAATCCACGAGTCGATCACGCGGCCGTAGACGCTGGTGTCAAACAACATGAGCTGATGGCCGCCACCGGGCATCACGAAAAAGTCTTTGGTCCCGCCGATCCGCTCGAAGCAAGCCCGGCAGTGCTCGACTCCGACGATTTCATCGTGCTCGCCGCAGGCGATCAGGACGGGTTTCGTGTTGGCGGCGGCGGGTTTTGGCGGCACATAGTTGAACACCGAGTGGTAGCTCTTGAACCCATACGACCAGACGTAAAGCGGGTCCTTCTTCTTGGTGTCCAGCAGTCCGGGGTCTTCTTGGTAGGCGGCCTTGAAGTCGATGAACCGCCGCAGCGGGACGCGTAGCCGATCGCCGACCTTGTCCGCCGCGAATTTCGCCAGCCGCGACCGGAAGAGCCGGATCGGCAGGCTCATCGGCGCCTCGTGGTTCAACAGGATGTTCATGCACACACCGGCCGCCACGGCCGGGCACGCGTCGAGCGCGTGGAATGCGACCTCCCCGCCTTGGCTGGCGCCGTGCACGACGACAGGCAGGGACGTCCGTCGTGCGGCGTAGTCGGTGACCGCCCTGGTGTCTTCGAGGAAGGCTTCGAAACTGAACACACCCGGCTTGCCCTCGGTGCGGCCGTGCCCGGTCAGGTCGAAGGAATAGACCGCCGCGCGGTAGTGGCGGCGCATGTGCTCGGCGAACGCGTCGTAACTCTCGCTGTTGCCGGCGGTGCCATGCACCAGCACCAAGACATAGTCGGCCTTCTCGTTGTCATAGCGGCGCACGAAGATTCGTTTGCCGCCGGATCCGGTCACTGCGTCTTCGACCATCGGCGGCACTGCCTGAATGGTGGTGTTCGGAGTCATCGGCTTTTCGAATCCAATCCTTCGGTGAAGCGCGCGGCGATCATCTCGGCGAAGGCGTCGAAGTCGGCGCGGAACCTTTCAGTGTCGGCGACGAACGGGCGCTGCATCGACATGCCGAGCAGCACGATTTCGCAGAGACGCACCGCCTCGTCGATCAAGTGCTGCGGCGCCTGGTCACCGGCGATGGTGCGCAGCAGCTCACCCAACTGCCGTCGCTGGGTGTCGCGATAGTCGACATACGCGGTGCGCAAGAACTCGTTGTGGTTGGCCGCCGCGGCGAACTCGACCATGAAGGTGACCGCGTCGAGGTCGTCGATGAACAGCGTGTACAGCAGGCCGGCCGCCTCGGCCAGGCCGTCACGAACGGACGGTCCCTGCGACAGCCGGGCCGACGCCGCGGCGAACATGTTCTTGGCCATGTCGTCGATGGCCGCCTGGAAGAGCTTTTCCTTGCTCTCGAAGTGATAGTGCAGCAGCGTCTGCGAAACGCCGGCCTTTGCCGAGATCAGCTTCATCGAGGATTTCTCGTAGCCGTACGCGCAGAAGCAGCGCATCGTGGTCTGCAGGATGCGCTGCCGGGTGTCACCGGCGGTGTCCCTGGTCTTCGGAATCGCTTCGGTCACCATCGACTCATCTCGTTGCTTCGAATACGGTACTGCCTGATCGATCAGTCAGGCAAGCGTGGCGCGATACCCTTTGAAGTGATGCGACCGAAAATCACCTTGACCTTCGACAACGGCCCGACCCCCGGTGTCACGGATCAGGTTCTCGATGTCCTCTCTCAGCGCCAGATGTCCGCCATCTTCTTCGTGGTCGGTGAGCAGGTTTCCTCGCCGGCGGGACGTCGGCTGATCGAGCGCGCGGTGAGCGAGGGGCACCGGATTGGCAATCATTCCTTCACCCACGGCCGGCCCCTCGGCGACCTCTCCGCGGCGGAGACCCTTCGCGAAATCGGCAGCACGCAGGAGGTTTTGGACGAGTTCAACGATGCCGATCGTTACTTCAGGCCGTGGGGAACGGAGGGCGCGCTCGAACGGCGCTGCCTGAATCAGACGGCGGTCGACTACCTCATCGCGGAGAAGTACACCTGTGTCCTGTGGAACAGCGTGCCGCGCGACTGGGCCGACCCCCGCGGATGGGTCGACCGGGCGCTCGCCGATGCCCGTGCCCATCGGCACACCGTGGTCGTATTGCACGACCTACCGACCGGTGCGATGGAGCGACTACCAGAGTTCCTCGATGAGCTCGACGATTCCGGTGTAGAGGTCACCACCGACCTCCCCGACGACTGCGTGCCGATCGTCCGTGGCCAGATGCGAACCCCCATCGATCACCTCGCTCCGGCGATAAGGTGAACCGAGGGAGGCCCCAATGAGCGACATGACGGCGCGGTTCTCCGAGATCGTCGGCGAGCACAACCTGCTGACCGGCGACGCCATCCCCGAGGACTACTGGCACGACGAGGTGTTGACGAAGCCGCCGCAACGGCCGGCGTACGTCGCCAAACCCGCTTCGGCGGAAGCGGTTTCGCAGCTGTTGAAGGCCGCCTCGGACCACGGCGTTCCGGTGACGGCCCGCGGGTCCGGGACCGGACTGTCGGGCGCGGCGATCCCTCGCACCGACGGGCTGCTGATCTCCTTCGAGCGCATGAACGCGATCCTCGAGGTCGACACCACCAACCAGGTCGCCGTCGTCCAACCCGGCGTCACGCTGACCGAACTGGACGCCGCGACCGGCGACAGCGGCCTGCGGTACATGGTGCACCCGGGCGAGCTGTCGTCCAGCGTCGGCGGCAACGTCGGCACCAACGCCGGCGGCATGAACGCGGTCAAGTACGGGATCGCGCGTAACAACGTGGTCGGGTTGCAGGCGGCGCTGCCGACCGGCGAGCTCATCCGCACCGGCGGCAAGATCGCCAAGATCTCCACCGGCTACGACCTGACCCAGCTCATCGTCGGATCCGAGGGCACCCTGGCCCTGGCCACCGAAGTGACCGTCAAGCTGCATCCGCGGCTCGACCACAACGCCGCCGTGCTCGCCCCGTTCACCGACTTCGACCAGATCATGGCGGCGGTGCCCAAGGTGGTGGGAAGCGGCCTCGCGCCCTACATCCTGGAGTACATCGACAATGTGACGATGGCCGCGCTCGTCCACACCCAGAACCTGGAGCTGGGCATCCCCGACAGCGTCCGCGACAGTTGCGACGCCTATCTCGTTGTGGCCCTTGAGAACCGGACCGCCAACCGGGTGGACGAGGACGTCGAAGCGGCCGGCGAGCTGCTGGCCGAGCTGGGTGCCGTGGACGCTTATGTGCTCGAAGGGGTATCGGCACGCAAACTGATCGAGGCACGCGAGAAGGCGTTTTGGACGGCGAAGGCGATCGGCGCCGACGACATCATCGACACCGTGGTGCCCCGCTCAGCGATGCCGAAGTTCCTGTCCACCGCGCGCGGCATGGCGGCGGCCGCCGGCGGCGGCGCGGCGGGCTGCGGGCACGCCGGCGACGGCAACGTGCACCTGGCGATCTTCTGTAAGGACCCGGACACGCGCAAGAAGCTCATGACCGACATCTTCGCGCTTGCAATGGAATTGGGTGGTGCGATCTCCGGCGAACACGGCCTGGGCCGCGCCAAGACCCCGTACTTCCTCGAACTGGAAGACCCGGTCAAGGTCGACCTGATGCGCCGCATCAAACGGAGCTTCGACCCCGCCGGCATCCTCAACCCGGACGTGGTCTTCGCGGCAGCAGAAAACTAGCCGACCACCGGAAAGTGGCGCTGAGCGGCGAGAGCTTTGAGCCCCTTCTGCATCACCGACCGCACGTGCGTGTCGAGACCTTTGATGTCGTGGACATCAGGGAATTTGGCGATGTCGATGGGCGGCAACACCTCGGTGACGATCTTGGTGGGCAGCGGCAAGTTGACCGGCGCTACGACACTGAGCCCGAACGGGAAACCGATGGTGATCGGCAAGATGTCCGTGCGGAACAGCTTGCGCTCCAGCTTGGTGAGCCGAAGCGCTCGTACCAGCCATCTGCCACGGCTCAAGAAGAACTGGCTTTCCTGTCCGCCGATGGACACGGCGGGAACGATCGGGACATTCGCCTCGATAGCCGTGGTGACGTAACCGGTTCGTCCGTCGAAGTCGATGGTGTTCTCCCGCAGCGTCGGCCGGTAGACATCGAAGTCGCCGCCCGGATAGACCAACACGATGGCCCCGGCAGCTAGCGCCTCGGCGGCGTTCTCGCGCGTCGCCCGGATCACCCCGGTGCGTCGCAAAAAGTCACCGGCCGGTCCGGCGAAGATGGTGTCGAAACCAAGAGAGTAGAGGGGGCGGTCGTAGCCGTACTTGTCGTAATAGTCGACGGCGAACACCGGCAGATCGAACGTCGTGAGGCCGCCGGAATGGTTACCCACCACGAGCGCCGGGCCCGGTGGGATGTTGTCCAGGCCGCGCACCTCGGAACGGAAATAACGTTTGACGATCGGGCGGGTCAGCGCGATGACGTGTTCGGTCAGACCGCGGTCCCATTTATCGACGTCGGTCGAGGCGTTGGGGTTGTGACTCATGTCTTTGGCCTCAGATGAGCTGATGGTACGCCCGCCGATCTGGGACGGCATAGTCTCGCCGCCCGGGTTCCTGCCGGCGATTTGCAGGAATACGCCGATGTGCCCGCCTCCGAGCGACAACCGCGCATTCGGTGAACCACCGTCGCGAGTTGTCGCTGTGAGGCGGGCACTTCGGGTGCTGCCTCGGCCAGGGACCGCTGTGGCGCCTGTGACTTAAGCCGCCGACGCAAAGTGCTTGTCAGCGTTCAAGTGTGAACACGACGTCGTAGAGACCGGGGTGTGCTTGCCCGTACTCTGCGTTGCGATCGAGGTAGCCCGCTTGGCGAAGCCGGTCGATCACCGACACTGCTGACTCGAGGCTGTCGCTTTGGGCATAATTCACAACGCGTGTTCCATCGTGACTCTTGTGCAGGCTTACGGAGAGCCACCCCGGCACCGTGCTGGCGAATCGCGCTGCTTCGCTCAGTCGATCGATGAGCGCTTGTTGGCCGCCGTCTGGCACCGTGAAAGTGTTGATTTGAGTGACGATTCCGGCGTTAGTTCGGATGAACGGCATGTTGACCTCCTGTTAGGGGCGCTGCCGCCGGAGGTTCAACGCAGTAGCTCTCGTGCGCGCGTCAAGCCGCCGACGCGTCTGCGCCAGTTGCTTGTCGCGGGTCCGCTGCGCGGTACGGAGCTTCCTCGCGGAAGGGAGCGGGCTTACCGGTGCCGCTCCTGGTCCTTTTCGACGATTTCGAGCGTACGGAGTGATTGTGAAGCCGCGCAAGCGTCGTTAGACCACATCAACCCGGACGTGCTGGGCCCCCTCCGAGCGGCAACCGGTGATGCCTGCCGCGCCGCTTAATTGTCGCTGTGAGGCGGGCACTTTGGGTGCCGCCTCCGCCAGGGACCCATGAGGCGCGTGTGACGTAACCGGCGACGGATTCACATCCCGAAGCGCGCGCGACGCACCGCCGCAACCCCTTCCGGCGGTCCGCTCACTTCGACATCCGCCGCCCCCTGCCGGCCAAAGAGATACAGCAGCAGCTCACCCGGTTGGCCGCGCAGGACTGCCGCCGGTGAACCCGGCCGCAGCGTCACCCGCGAGCCGGCCCACTCGACGTCGAGCCCGCTACCAGAAAGCCGCCGACTCAGAAAGCGCCCGCCGCGGCATACGTTCCGCCACAACGCCGCGTCCATGTCGGACGCCAAAGAACGCGGCCCGAGTCCCTGCGCCCTGCGCACGTCCTCGTGGTGCACGAAGAACTCGTTGAGATTGGCCAGCGCGCGCACCCATCCGATGCGGAAGAACCCGACGGGCGGGCCGGACCGGATCCGCGCGACGAGCCACCCGAAATCATGACGGGCCATGGCAACCCTGCGCCGCTCGGCGAACCGTTGGAAGGGGCCGGGCAGGACGAGACACGACCCCGCAACAACATCGCGCTCTCGCAACACCAAATGGGCGGCGAGATCGCGACAAGTCCAGTCCTCGATCAGCGTGGGCGCGGCGGGGCCGAGCTCGACGAAAAGATCACACAGTGCGGACCGTTCCCGCGCGTCTAGCGTCGGCCCAGCCACCACCGCAGGTTACTGCAATCACAGTGCGCGCCAAACCAATAAACGTGAACCGGCACACACAACCAACGGTTGTGCCCTCACAACAGCACGACCTCTACCCCCCTAGGCCTAACCCGGGCACTATGAAGCCATGAGACGTGGGCGCAACGGAGCGCCCGCGCTCACCTCTGACTGACAACATCATCGCGTCGATGCCGCGGCCAGCAGCCCTGCAGCCCCACGCACCGCGAAGGAGCACACCACATGACCACAGCACGTCCCGCCAAGACCCGCAGCGAGGGCCAGTGGGCGCTGGGTGATCGAGAACCGCTCAACGACACCGAGAAGATCAAGAACGACGACGCGCCGCTGAAGGTGCGCGACCGCATCGTCAACGTCTACGCCAACCAGGGCTTCGACAGCATCGACCACTCCGATCTGCGCGGGCGGTTCCGCTGGATGGGCCTGTACACGCAACGCGAACAGGGCTACGACGGCAGCTGGACCGGCGACGACAACACCGACAAGATCGAAGCCAAGTACTTCATGATGCGGGTCCGCACCGACGGCAAACCGCTGTCGGCGCACTCGATGCGCACCCTGGGTCAGATCTCGACCGAATTCGGCCGCGAAACGGCCGACATCAGCGACCGGGAAAACGTGCAGCTGCACTGGATCCGCATCGAGGACGTCCCCGAGATCTGGCGGCGGCTGGACTCCGTGGGCCTGCAGACCACCGAGGCCTGCGGCGACTGCCCGCGTGGCATCCACGGTTCGCCGCTGGCCGGCGACTCGCTCGACGAGGTGCTCGACCCCTCCCCCGCGATCGACGAGATCGTCCGGCGCTCCATGGGCAATCCCGAGTACGCGAATCTGCCGCGCAAGTACAAGACCGCGGTCTCGGGCCTGCAGGACGTCTCCCACGAGACTCACGACGTCGCGTTCGTGGGCGTCAACCACCCCGAGCACGGCCCCGGCCTGGATCTGTGGGTGGGCGGCGGGTTGTCGACCAACCCGATGCTGGCCCAGCGGGTAGGCGTGTGGATCCCGCTCGACGAGGTGCCCGACGTCTGGGAGGCCGTCACCCAGGTGTTCCGCGACTACGGCTACCGGCGGATGCGCGCCAAGGCCCGGCTGAAGTTCCTGATCAAGGACTGGGGCGTCGAAAAGTTCCGCGAGGTCCTCGAAACCGAATACCTCAACCGCCGGCTGATCGACGGCCCGGCCCCCGCGCCGGTCAAGCACACCATCGACCACGTCGGCGTGCAGAAAATCAAGAACGGGCTCAACGCGATTGGCGTCGCGCCGATCGCCGGACGCGTCTCGGGCGCCACCCTGTCGGCCGTCGCCGACCTGATGGAAAAGGTCGGCTCCGACCGGGCCCGGCTGACCCCGTTCCAGAAGCTGGTCATCCTCGACGTGCCCGACGCCTTGGTCGACGAGACCGTCGCCGCGCTGGACGCCCTGGGCCTGCCGTCGCGGCCGTCGTCGTGGCGCAAGAACACCATGGCCTGCACCGGCATCGAGTTCTGCAAGCTGTCGTTCGCCGAAACCCGGGTGCGAACACAGACTTTGGTGCCCGAGCTGGAACAGCGCCTGGCTGACGTCGACTCCGAGCTCGACGTGCCGATCAGCGTCCACCTCAACGGCTGCCCGAACTCGTGCGCGCGAATTCAGGTCGCCGACATCGGCTTCAAGGGCCAGTGGATCGACGACGGCGAGGGCAATTCCGTCGAGGGCTTCCAGGTCCACCTGGGCGGCGGCCTGGGCGAGGCGAGCGGATTCGGCCGAAAGCTGCGCCAGCACAAGGTGACCAGCGACGAGCTCGGCGACTACATCGACCGGGTGACCCGCAGATTCCTCGAAGCCCGCGACGGCGGCGAGACTTTCGCGTCCTGGGCGCTGCGCGCCGACGAGGCCGACCTGCGATAGGAGTTGAGGACCCCGCCATGGTGGCGATGAACTTCACCACGGAGCAGCTGCGTGAGCTGGCCGAGCGCGGTGCTTCCGAGATGGAGGGCGCCGGCGCCGTCGACATCCTGCGCTGGACCGACGAGCACTTCGGCGGCGTCGACGGTCCCCGCGGCTGGGCCAACTGCAAGTACGTGGTGGCCGCCAATATGCAAGACGCGGTGATGATTTCGCTCGCCTCGGACGTGCGGCCGGGGGTGCCGGTGCTGTTCCTGGACACCGGCTACCACTTCGCCGAAACCATCGGCACCCGCGACGCGGTCGAGTCCGTCTACGACATCCACCTGCTCAACGTCGAACCCGAACACACCGTGGCCGAGCAGGACGAGCTGCTGGGCAAGGACCTCTTCGCCCGCGACCCCAACGAATGCTGCCGGCTGCGCAAGGTCCTCCCCCTGCGCCGCGCGCTGCGCGGTTACGCGGCGTGGGTCAGCGGGCTGCGCCGGGCAGAGGCGGCCACCCGCGCCAACGCCCCCCTGATCAGCTTCGACGAGTCGTTCGAGCTCATCAAGGTCAACCCCATCGCGGCCTGGACCGACGACGACGTCCAGGACTACATCGAGCGGAACAACGTCCTGGTCAATCCGCTCGTCGAGGAGGGCTACCCGTCCATCGGCTGTGCCCCCTGCACCGCCAAGCCGGCCGAGGGTGACGATCCTCGCAGCGGCCGCTGGCGGGGACGAAACAAGATCGAATGCGGGTTGCACGCATCATGAGCACCCTCGTACTCACCGCCCACGGCAGCCGGGACCCACGGTCGGGCGCCAACGCGCAGGCCGTCGCCGACCGGCTGGCCGGCATGCGCCCCGACCTCGACGTGCGGCTGGCGTTCCTGGAGCTCAACGAACCGAACTTCGCCGACGTCCTGGCCGGGTTGCCGGACAGCCGCCGCGCGGTGGTCGCCCCGTTCCTGTTGGCCAGCGCCTACCACGCGCGCCTGGACATCCCCAAGCAGATCACGAAAGCCGGAGCCCACGGCATCCGCCAGGCCGACGTGCTCGGCGAGGACGACCGGCTGGTGTCGGTACTGCGCGGACGCCTGGCCGAGGTCGGGGTTTCCCCGCACGACGACGACCTCGGCGTGATGGTGGTCGCGATCGGCTCGTCCAACGCCGCGGCAAACGCGCGCACGTCAAAGGTGGCGCCCCGGTTGGCCGTCGGCACCCGGTGGGTCGGGGCGACGATGGCCTTCGCCACCCGGCCCGAGGCCTCCGTGGAACGCGCCGCCGGCCAGTTGCGCCGCCGCGGCGCCCGCCGGCTCGTCATCGCGCCCTGGTTCCTGGCGCCCGGGCTGCTCACCGACGGCGTCTCAACGTATGCGCGGGACAACGGTATTCCGATGGCCGCGCCGCTGGGCGCCCACCCGCTGGTGGCCGAGACCCTGCTCGACCGCTACGACGAGGCGCTGGAAGCCGACGCGGCAGCCTAGCGGCTGTTGATGTGGCTCAACAGATCTCGAACCGCCCCGGCCGGCGGCGTGCGCCCGCCCACCCAGATCGCGCGAAACTTGCGCCGTAAGTCCAACTTCGGAATGGTGACCGCGCTCAGCCGCCCGACCGCCAGGTCGTCGGCCACCGCCAGCCGGCTCATGGCCGCCGGTCCCGCGCCGGCCAGCACGGCCGCGCGCATCGCCGCCGCCGACGTCAGCTCCAATACCGGTGGCGCTTGCTCCATGTCGTCGCCCAGCACCTGACGCAACGCCACCGTCAGCGAATCGCGGATGCCCGAATGCGGTTCGCGGGCCACCAGTGGCGTCTCCGCGAGTTCGCGAGCGGTGACACCCCGTGCCCGTCGCGTCCACTTGTGGCCCGGCGGCACCACGATCACCAGTTCATCCTGACCCACCACACAGGTTCCCAAACCCTTTGGTGTGCCAGGGTTTTCGACAAACCCGAGATCCGCGCTGCCGTCGCGGACCGCGGCGATCGCGTGCTCGCTGTTGGTCGCGGTCAAACTCACCTGCGAGGCAACGACGCCGCGCCGCGTCGCCTCGGTCTGCAGGGACAACAGCCAATGCGGCATCAGCTGCTCGGAGATTGTCTGGCTGGCCGCGACGCGGATCCGCTCACGGCCCTCCTTGCGCAGCGATCCCATGCCCGCGTCAAGCTCGGTGGCGACCTCGAGCAACCGCCTCGCCCAGTCCGCGACGATCAGGCCCGCCGGCGTCAGCTGCGAGCCGCGCGTGGTCCGCACCGCCAGCGTCACCCCGATCTGGGCCTCCATCGACGCGAGCCGCCGCGAGATGGCCTGCTGGGTCAGCCCGAGTTCGCGCGCGGCGCGGCCCAGGCTGCCGGTCTCGGCGATCGCCAAGAACACCTCGAACGAGGCGAGCTCGGGCATTCGCGGGCTGAGCGGCATGGCTGATCACATCACAATCAATTCGTGTGACACAACGATAGCTTGTGACTCCACAACGCCGGGACCTCTACTCGCGTCCGGTTGCGGCGAGAACCATGGGGTCATGGCCTACGTGATCGCCGAGCCCTGCGTCGACATCAAAGACAAGGCGTGCATCGAGGAATGTCCCGTCGACTGCATCTACGAGGGCGCGCGGATGCTCTACATCCACCCCGACGAGTGCGTCGACTGCGGCGCCTGTGAGCCGGTGTGCCCCGTCGAGTCCATCTACTACGAGGACGACCTGCCCGGCGAATACGGCGAGTACACCCAGATCAACGCCGACTTCTTCACTGAGCTGGGCTCGCCCGGCGGCGCGTCGAAGGTCGGGCTGACGGAGAACGATCCCGCCGCGGTCAAGAACCTCGAGAGCCGGGCAGAAGCCACGTAGGGCATTTCGTAAGGTGAGCGGATGCGGACAGCTCGAATACTCCACGTCATCCGGCAGATAGGGTCGCTGATCGTCACGGCGGTGACCGCGGTGTCCACGCTCAACGCCTACCGGCCGCTGGCGCGCAGCGGCTACCTATCGCTCTTCTCGTTTATGTTCGGGCTGGTCGTCACCGAGTTGCCGTTGCAGACCCTGGTCAGCCAGCTCGGCGGTCTGGCGTTGACTGCTCGCCGCCTGACTCGGCCGGTGCAAATCGCCGCGTGGGCGGTGGCAACCGTGTCGGCCATGGGCCTGCTGAACTTCAGCCGCGCCGGGCATAAGGCCAACGTGCCGCTGACCCAGGCGTTGGACGCGGGTCTGGGCGCGGCTCGCCGCACCGAGTCGGGGGACCTGTGGCGCCGGCCGGCCGGCGGCGGGACCGCCAAGACGCCGGGGCTGCTGCGGATGATGCGGATTTATCGCGACTACGCCCATGACTCGAACATCAGCTACGGCGAATTCGGCCGCGCCAACCACCTGGACATCTGGCGCCGTCCCGACCTCGACCCGATTGGAAAGGCGCCGGTGCTCTTCCAGATCCCGGGCGGCGCCTGGACGACGGGAAACAAACGCGGACAAGCCCATCCACTGATGAGCCACCTCGCGGAGTTGGGCTGGGTCTGCGTGGCGATCAACTACCGGCACAGCCCGCGCAACACCTGGCCGGACCACATCATCGACGTCAAGCGCGCCCTGGCCTGGGTCAAGGCGCACATCGCCGAGTACGGCGGCGACCCCGAATTCATCGCCATCACCGGCGGTTCGGCCGGCGGCCACCTGTCATCGCTGGCCGCTCTCACCCCCAATGACCCTCAGTTCCAGCCCGGCTTCGAAGACGCCGACACCCGGGTGCAGGCGGCCGTGCCGTTCTACGGCGTCTACGACTTCACCCGGTTCAACGACGCGATGCACCCGATGATGCCCGCCCTGCTCGTCAAATCGGTTGTCAAGCAACGCCCTTCGACGAACCTGCAGCCGTTCATCACCGCGTCACCGGTCAACCACGTTTCGGCCGAGGCTCCCCCGTTTTTCGTCTTGCACGGCCGCAACGACTCGCTGGTGCCCGTCGAGCAGGCGCGTGGATTCGTCGAGCGGCTGCGGCAGGCGAGCAACCAGCCCGTCGTGTACGCCGAATTGCCGTTCACTCAGCACGCTTTCGACATCTTCGGTTCGGCGCGCGCGGTGCACAGCGCGGTCGCCGTGGAACAGTTCCTGGCCGAGGTCTATGCGACGCGCCGCCAGGCCAACGTGGCCTAATGGCCTAACCGCCCAGCATTTGGGCCACCACGCCGGCGATGATGGCCTCCGGGTCCTGCTCGATGCCCACGCTGAGCAACTCGCCACCGATCGCGAGCGACGCGACGCCGTGCACCAACGACCACAGCGGCGCGGCGAGTTCACGCGGGTCTTGACCGCCGAAGATGCCCGCCTGTTGGCACGTCACGATCGCGTCGAGCAGGTCGCCGAACGCCTGCTCGCCGGCGACGGCCAGGTCGGGGTGGTCGGCCTTGGAGAGTTCGGCGCCGAACATCACCCGGTAGTGATCCGGGTGGGCGACGGCCCAGCGCACATATGCGCGGCCGAGTTCGACCACCCGGTCCTTCGGGTCGGGCGCGGCGTCGGCGGCCGCGGCCAGTTCGGCGTGTAGGTCGCGAAAGCCCTGTTCGGCCACGGTCGCGAGCAGCGCGGCCTTGTCGGCGAAGTGCCGGTACGGGGCGGCGGCGCTGACGCCGGCGCGCCGTGCCGCCTCGGTCAGCGTGAAGCCTTTCGGCCCCTTCTCGGCCACCAGCGACAAAGCGGCGCTGCTCAGGGCGCGTTTGAGGTCGCCGTGGTGATAGCTGTCCCGCCGCGCCGCAACTTTCCGCTCACGTGCCATGTTGACGACATTAACATTAGGGACTATGTTAAAGCCATTCACATCTTTGGAAGGGGATGAAATGGACCAGCAACTCATGACCTCCCGGGCCGGCGACCGTGACCGGGAGAGGGCGGTAGAACGCCTCGGCCAAGCATTCGCGCAGGGCTACCTGCAGCTGGATGAGTACGAGCAACGGGTGCAGGCGGTGTTCGGCATGCACACCGCCGAGGAGCTCACCCAGCTCCTCGCCGACCTGCCGCTCGAGCGGATCCGGCGCGCGGACCCGCGCCGCCGCGCCGCCCGCGTCGAGGCCGCCCGCAGCGGCGTTCGCATTCACCTCGCCGCCTACCTGGCGATGACCGTCATCGTGCTCACCGTGTGGGCGGCCGTCGCGGCGACCACCGGTGCCACCTACTTCTGGCCGATATGGCCCATCCTCGGCGCCGGGATCGGCCTCGTCAGCCACGCCCTGGGCATTCGCCCCGCCGTGAAAACTCTTGCGAGGTAAGGGGTCAGCCATGTCATGGGCAGTCATCACCGGCGCCAGCTCCGGGCTGGGCGCAATTTTCGCCGACCAGCTGGCGCAGCGGGGCATGTCGTTACTGCTCGCCGGACGTGACGAAGCACGGCTGAGTGCGGTGGCCCAGCGGGTCGACCAGCAAGTCGAACTGGCAGTCGGCGACCTTGGCACACAGGCCGGCGTCGATGCCCTCGTCGCCCGCCTGGACGGGCGACAGGTCGACGTCCTGGTCAACAACGCCGGCTTCGGCACCTACGGCCCGTTCGCCGAGCTCGACGCCGAGCGTGAGCGCGAGCTGGTCGCAGTCAACGTCGACGCGCTGGTGCGGCTGAGCCACGCGGTGCTTCCCGGCATGCTGGCCCGCGGCCGGGGCGGCATCCTGAATGTCGCGTCCACCATCGCGTTTCAGCCCGGGCCGTATCAGGCCACCTATGGCGCGTCCAAGGCGTTCGTGTTGTCGCTGAGCCAAGCGATGTGGGCGGAGACTCGCGGGTCGGGGGTCACCGTCACGGCGTTGTGCCCCGGACCCACCCGGACTGGGTTCGTCGATGCGCTGGGATCGGACGTCTCGCACACCGCGATCTATCGCCGACTCGCGGCGCCCGAGCCCGTCGTGGCCGCCGGGCTGCGCGCCCTGGACCGGGGCCGCGCCGTCGTCGTGCCCGGGTGGCGCTATCGGCTGATGACGACGAGCACACGATTGATGCCCGGGTGGGTCTCGTCGCTCGTCAGCGCACGGATGCTGCGGCCGGCCGCGTGACGGAAACCGTTGTCCCGCAGCCTAGGTCTTGGGGCGCACCCCGGCCGCGCGATACACGAAAACCGGCTGGACCGGATAACGCAGCGTCGTCGTGGGCAGCGTCTCCAGCACCTCGTCCGGGATGGTCTTCTTGTAGTTGAGCCTCATCGACCCGCTGAAGGCGGGATCGACACCGTGCAGGTCGATTTCCAGCTTCAGCCCTTTGCCGGTGATGGTGGCCCGGGCCGGCCCCTCGCCGCTGTCCCATGCGCAATCGATCGATCGCAGGTTGGCGTCCCCGCGCGCGGGAAGTGTGGCGACGATCCGGGCGGACGTGAACGCGAACGCGCCCGTGTAGCGGGATACACCGGAAGCCGAATAGACCCCCGGCACATGGCCGCTGAAGTGCCGGCTCACCCCAACTTTGCCGGCGCTGAAGATGACGCCCTCGGCTTCGAGCTCGTCGCGCAGCGCCGCGGGCAGTTTGCCGATTTCGGACAAGTTACGGAGAAAGCCGAACACGCACCAGACCGTAGCGCGAGGTCCGGCCGGTGCGCACTCGTTTGCCGGAGAGGTTTACTGCACCGTGACGTCGGCCGTATAGGTGCAGGAGGGTTTGGAATCCTTGTCGACGAAGCTGGTGTAGGACGTGCCGATGGTGGTGGTCCCCGGCTTCAGCGCGGTGAACTTCCACACCTCGGTGCCGGGCGCCCCCAACGCGTCGGAACTCGGGGGCACGAACTCGTGACTGATTTGCTTCAGGATCCCCGGATCGCCGACCTTCATCTCCGGCGCCCACCGGTACGGCGTGGTGTAATTCGAGCCCAACTTCACGATCAGCGTGTTGCCGACGGCCAAGGTCATGCTCTGCTTGATGACGTCCTGGGTGAGCACGTTGTTCATGGGCACCTGGAGCGTCTTGGTCGACGGCGGGTTCCTGGATGCGAAGTGGCAGCCCACCACCGTTGACGAAACGAGCACGGCGACTGCTATCAGCAGCCTCATCCTCACAAGATTCATCGCCTCCATTATGGCGGGAAGCCTGATGCCGAGATCGGTCTGTATGGCTGGAAGCTTGATGCCCAGGTCCGAGTGCCAAGCGGAGGTGGGCCGGCCGACTCGCGACGAGTCCGACCACTGCCTCCACGAACGTCAGAAACCACAGCCCGGCCCGAAGGGCGGGACTGGTCAACCGGGCAGTCATCGCGGCGCCTTGCGCGGACGGTGCGGCAGGTAAGCGCGGATCGCGTCCTGGTAGGGCAGTTGGCCCGCGTCGACCTGCTCCTGGAGGTACTGCTCGAAGGTGATCGCGCCCGCGGCGTGCTCCGGGGTTAGTAGGGCGCCGCCGCGCAGTCCGCGAAACACCTTGCCGGGCAACCGGATCGGGACGATGCGTCGACGTTTACCCACGATCGCCAGGTAGCTGCAGGCAAGGTCTTCGAGTGCGCGCGCCTGCGGGCCGCCGAAATCCGGCGCACGTCCGATCGGCTCGCCGAGCGCCAACCGGGCCAACCGCTCGCCCACGTCGCGCACGTCGACCGGTTGGAACTTCAGGCCCGACGGCAGGACCATGACCGGCGGTTTCGCGAGCATGCGCAATATGACGGCGATCAGATCGTGAAACTGGGTCGCCCGCTGCACCGTCCACGGCAGGCCCGACTCAGCGATCGTGCGTTCGTTGGCGAGCATCATGCGGTACAGGGCGAATGGGACGCGGTCGATTCCGACGATGGAGACGTAAACCAGATGCGGTGAGCCCGCCCGTTTGGCTGCAGCGACCAGATGCTCGCAGGGATAGACGCAGTGCACGATCGTGTCGACGCCGTCGACGGCCGCATCGAGCCCGTCGCCGGTTTGCACGTCGCCCACGACATGCTCGACGTCGGTGCGCTGGTGCCGCCGTCGTCCGCGGCTCAGAACGCGGACGTCCTTGCCGGCGGCCGTCAGCTGGTCGACGACGACGCGACCCACGGTGCCGGTGCCGCCTGTGATCAGTATTCGATTGGTCATACCCTTATGAACCGGGCAGACCCGCCGGATGTGACAACTGCTCGGCGAGGAACCGCAATTTGTCGGGATTTCCCATCGCCCGCAGGGCTGCGATTTGGTCGCCGACGATCTCGAAAGACAGCACGCCGGTCAGCGTTTCGCCGTCGAATGCCAGGATCGCCGGCTCGCCGTTGACCTCGGCGACATCGAGGCGCAGCCCCAGCCGCGGGATGTTCCTGCCGAACGCGCGGGCCACATAGGAGGCCACGCGGTCGCGGCCCGAGATCGGGCGTCGGGCGGCCGCCACCTTGCCGCCCCCGTCGGCCGTCGAGGTCACGTTGTCGGTCAAGATCTCGACGAGCCCGGCGACGTCGCCGGCGCGGGCGGCGCTGAAGAAGCGGTCGACCAGGCGTCGCCACTGCGTCCGATCTGGTTGGAAACGCGGCCGCGGTTCACCAAGGCGCTGCCGCGCTCGCCGGTACAGCTGGCGGGCATTGGCCTCCGACGTCTGCAGGATCTCGGCAATCTCGGAATGGTTGTAGGCGAATGCTTCTCGGAGAACGAACGCCGCGCGCTCCGTCGGGCTGAGGCGCTCCATCAGGCTCAGCAGCGCGATCGAAATCGACTCTCGTTGTTCGGCGGTATCCAAGGGACCGAGTGTGCGGTCGTCGGTGAGGACCGGCTCCGGGAGCCACGGCCCCGGATAGACCTCTCGACGGGCGCGCGCCGAAGTGAGCCGGTTGAGACACAGGTTCGTGACGGCCGTGGTGAGCCACGCCGGCAGCGACTCGATCGCCTCCGCATCCGCGGTGTGCAGTCGCAGGTAAGCATCCTGGACCGCATCTTCGGCCTCGCTCGCCGAACCCAGCAGCCGATACGCCAACCAGAACAGGCGCGGCCGTTGAGACTCGAACGCCTCCGCGACGTCGCTCACGCCGCCAACACTGCCACGTTTCGGGCGCGCGTTTGCCCGCCCCGCACTCGGGGCTGAAGTGAATTGTTACGAGGCTCTGCGCCCAAACCCCGATCGGCGCAAAGCCCGCATGTCCGGCAGGATGGGCAGGTGTTTGGCCTCGTCCTGATCGTTGCGCTCGTCTCCACCGTTATCGTCGGGACGGTCCTCGGCCGGCGCTACCGCGTTGGCCCCCCGGTGCTGCTCATCGTGCTCGGCACGCTGCTGGGCCTGATCCCCAGCTTGGCTCACGTGCACGTCAACGGGGAGATCGTGCTGCTGCTGTTCCTGCCGGCGATCCTCTACTGGGAGGGTCTGAACACCAGCTTCCGGGAGATCCGAGCGAACGCGCGCATCATCGTGTTCCTCAGCGTCGCCCTGGTGATCGCGACGGCGGTGGCCGTGTCGTGGACGGCACGGGCGCTGGGCATGGACTCCCACGCGGCGGCCGTGTTGGGCGCCGTGTTGTCCCCCACCGACGCCGCCGCCGTGGCCGGCTTGGCCAAGAAGTTGCCACGCCGATCGGTCACCGTGCTCAAGGCCGAGAGTCTCATCAACGACGGCACGGCCCTGGTCCTGTTTGCCGTCACGGTCCACGTCGCGATCGGCGGAGCGCAGATCACCCCGATCGACCTGGTTGGTCGTTTCGTCGGCTCCTACCTCGGCGGCATCGCCGCCGGACTTCTGGTCGGCGGAGCGGTCACGCTGCTGCGCAAGAGGCTTGACGCGCCCCAGGAGGAAGGGGCGCTCAGCCTGCTGACGCCGTTTGCGGCGTTCTTGCTGGCGCAGAGCATGGATTGCAGCGGGGTGGTTGCGGTCATGGTCGCGGCGTTGATGCTCGCCTACGCCGGGCCGGTGGTGATCCGCGCGCGATCCCGGCTGCAGGCCTACGCGTTCTGGGACAGCGCGACCTTCTTGCTCAACGGCTCGTTGTGGGTGTTCGTCGGCGTCCAGATACCGGGGGCGCTGCGCGGCATAGCCGGCGTGGACGGCGGGATACGCCACGCCTTGTTCATTGCGCTCGCGGTCACCGCCGTGGTGATCCTGTCGCGCATCTTCTGGGGCGAGATCACCGTGTGGCTGATCCGGCTGATCGACCGCCGAGAAGCGCAGCGGGAACGCCGGGTCGACTGGCGTCAGCGTTTCGTCACCGCCTGGGCGGGATTCCGCGGGGCCGTGTCGCTTGCCGCGGCGCTGGCCGTCCCGATGACCACGCTCAGCGGCGCGCCATTCCCCGACCGCAGCCTGCTCATCTTCATCGTGGTCGTCGTCATCCTCGTGACGGTCCTCGTCCAGGGCACCACGCTGCCCGCAGTGGTGCGCTGGGCGAAGATGCCCGAAGACGCGGCCCACGCCGAGGAATTGCAGCTGGCTCGCACGCGTGGCGCTCGAGCCGCCCTCGACGCGTTGCCGACGGTCGCCGACGAGGTCGGCATCAGCGACGACCTCCGCCGGCGGCTGCAGAAGGAATACGAAGAGAAGGCCGCGCTGGCCCTCGCCACCGAGAACGACTCGACGAACAGCCATCTCGTCAAGAAGAAGGATCTCGTCCGTCGGGTGCGGCTGGGCATGCTCGAGAGCAAGCGCCGCGAGATCACCGCGCTGCGTAACGAGAACCTCATCGACGACATCGTGCTGCGCGAGCTGCAGAACGAGATGGACCTCGAGGAAGTGCAGCTGCTCGACGCCGCCGACAACGAGTAGGGCCCGTCGGTCGTCGACCGTACAGTCTGCTCCATGTTGCAGACGGTGGCGATCCGCGGCTATCGCTCGCTGCGTGAGGTGATAATGCCGCTGAGTCGTCTGTCGGTGGTCACCGGCGCCAACGGCGCCGGCAAGTCCTCGCTGTACCGCGCGTTGCGGTTGCTGGCCGATTGCGGCCGCGGCGAGGTGATCGCCTCGCTCGCCCGCGAGGGCGGGCTGCAGTCCGCGCTGTGGGCCGGACCCGAGGAGCTCAAGGGCGCCCGCCGGACCGGCAAGGTCGAGGGCACCGTGCGCACCCGGCCGGTATCCCTCGAATTGGGCTTCGCCTCAGACGATTTCGGCTATCTGGTCGACCTCGGAATGCCGCAGATGGCCGGGTCCAAGTCGGCCTTCGGCCGCGATCCGGAGATCAAGCGGGAAGCGTTGTTCGCCGGGCCGGTGCTGCGCGCCAGCGCGACGCTCGTGCGCAGAACGCGCGATTTCGCCGAGGTGAGCGCGGATTCGGGACGCGGCTTCGACGAGTTGTCCCGTTCGTTGCCCACGTACCGCAGCGTGCTGGCCGAGTACGCCCACCCACACGCGCTGCCCGAGCTTGCGGCCGTGCGCGAGCGACTGCGCGGCTGGCGGTTCTACGACGGCTTCCGCGTCGACGCCGGGGCGCCGGCCCGGCATCCGCAGGTGGGAACGCGCACCCCGGTGCTCTCCGATGACGGCAGCGATTTGGCCGCCGCGATCCAGACGATCATCGAGGCGGGTTTCGACGACCTGAGCCGCGCCGTCGGCGACGCCTTCGACGGCGCCACCGTGTCGGTCGCCGTTCATGACGGGCTGTTCGACCTGCAGCTGCGGCAGCGGGGCATGCTACGGCCCCTCCGCTGCGCCGAATTGTCCGACGGCACACTGCGATTCCTGCTGTGGGCCGCCGCCTTGTTGAGCCCGCAGGCGCCGTCGCTGATGGTGCTCAACGAACCGGAGACCTCGCTGCACCCCGACCTGGTGCGTCCGCTCGCGGGCCTGATCCGCACCGCCGCCGCGAGGACGCAGGTCCTGGTGGTCACCCACTCTCGTGCGCTGCTCGAAGCCACCGGCGACGACACCGTCGAGATCGAGCTCTACAAGGAGTGGGGCGAGACACGTATCGCCGGGCAGAACCTGTTGACGACGCCGCCGTGGGACTGGGGCAAGCGCTAGTTGTTCAAGGGGCGCGCTCTTTTTCACGAATGCATCGCGGGCGCGTAAGAGATGCCGATGATCGTGCCCTCGATGGACTGCAGTCGAGCGACGGTTTGGCCCCACGGCTCGGTATGCGCTTCGTGCAGCAGCGTGAAGCCCTTCTGCGTCAACTCGTTTGCTGCGACCTGGACGGTGTCGGCGTCCGCGACCTCGAACTCGACGCTGGCCTGCGGCACCGGCCGCTCAAGTGGCCAGTCAGGCACGCCAAAGCAGGCTTGCGCAGCCTGAGTCAGCGGCCAGACGCCGAAGGACTTGCAGCCGTCGATGCCTTCACCGTGGAGATAGCCGTCGGCTTCCGCGGTTAGGGGCAGACCAAGCGCGTCCACGTACAAGCTTCGGCTGACCGCCGGCTCGGGGGTGATTACTGCAACGCTCGTGATGAATTGCACATCCATGGCTTCACCTTCCAACGCGAATTCGGCTGACCCACCGATCGTGACATCCGGTACCCACACTCCAGGCTAGTCACATTCCTCAGATATTGCCCGGTAGGCAATCTTGCCCACCGGGCAAGTTTGGTTGTACCTTGGTCCGCATGACCGAACAGCCGCGCGGATTGCGGGAGCGCAAGAAGGCCGACACGCGCCGCGCCCTCAGCGACGCCGCGCTCAACCTCGCCTTCGAACGCGGGCTGGACAACGTGACGCGTGAGGACATCGCCAACCTGGCCGGAGTTTCGTTGCGCACCTTCAACAACTACTTCGGCGGCAAGTACGAGGCACTCGCCTACCGGCAGACCGAGCGCATGCGCCGCAGCGTGGCCGCGCTGCGGCAACGCCCGGCCGACGAGCCGCTGTGGACGTCGATCACGCATGTCGTGCTCGAAGCCTTGGAGGCCGACTTCGGCGACGTATACGGAGAGGAAAACCTGGTGCCGAGCCGCCAGGAGCTCGTCGAGGTGCGCAAAATGCTGATGAACCCCCAGGTGCGTAATGCGTTGCCGCAGGACCTATTCGATGAGTGGCTCGCGGTGATCGCTGAACGCACCGGCACCGATCCCGAGCAGGACCTGTACCCGCGGCTGCTGGTGGCGATCGTGCGTGCCGTCGGCGACGCCGCGGCCGAGGCCTACGTGCGAGCCGACCCGCCGGTCCCGATCACCGACCTGATTCGCGAGGGCTTCGTCGCCGTGAGCGCCGGCCTGCCCGAACCCACCAAGCGCACGGAGAAAACCCATGAGTGACGAACACGCCGACATCGTCATCTCCGGCGCCGGCCCCAATGGGCTCCTGCTGGCGTGCGAGCTCGCGCTGGCCGGCATCCGGCCCGTCGTGCTGGACGCCCTGCCCGGGCCCAGCTCCGAGCCGAAGGCGAACGGCCTTGTGGGGCAGGTGGTTCGGACACTCGACATGCGGGGCCTGTATCGGGAGTTCACCGGCGACCCCAACGCACCACAGCCGGTCTACGGCTGGATCTTCGCAGCCATGACTTTGGACTTCTCCGGCCTGTCCGACAACCCCATGTACGCGCTGCCCATTCAACAGCCCCGAGTGGTGCGGCTACTGGAGAAGCGGGCCCGCGACCTTGGCGTGGATCTGCGCTGGGGACACGAACTGACGGATTTGGATCAGGAGCCGGAAGCCGTTGGGGTGCAGGTGTCTTCGCCCGAGCGTGATTACCGCATCGACGCCGACTACCTGGTGGGTGCCGATGGCGGACGCAGCCTGGTGCGCAAGACGGTGGGCATCGACTTCCCCGGCACCACCCTGGACATCGTGGGCCGGCTCGCCCACGTGCACGTCCCGGACGAGTACCGCCGCGCCGACGGCGGCCTCGACATTCCCGGGTTCGGCCGGGTCGCCTTCGGTCACACGCGGTTGGACCGGGGCGGACTGATCTACGCCGAGTTCGAACCCGGCCGATCGCTGTTCGGGACCTTCGAATTCGGGCCGCCGGTCGAGGACAAACCGATGAGCGTGGCCGAACTGCTCGCAAGCGCCCGCCGCGTCCTGGGCGTCGATGTCCCGTTCGAGGAGCCGAAAGGCCCTGGGCCGCACGCCCTTCGCCGGATCAACGGCCAGAATACCCGCCACGCCGAGCACTATCGTGACGGCCGGGTCCTGTTGCTCGGCGACGCCGCCCACGTGCACAGCGCCATGGGCGGGCCCGGCCTGAACCTGGGCCTGCAAGACGCCATGAACCTGGGCTGGAAGCTGGCCGCCCACCTCAACGGCTGGGCGCCGGACGGGCTGCTCGACACCTACGAGTCCGAGCGACATCTCGTCGGCGAGCGCGTCATGATGCATTCGCAGGCGCAGACCGCGCTCATGTTGCCGGGTCCCGAAGTCGCCGCGCTGCGCACGCTGCTGGGCGAACTTTTCAGCCTCCGCGACGTCGCCAAGCACATGGCCGCGCTGCTGGCCGGCACCGACGTGCGGTACGACGTGGGTGACGAGCACCCGTTGTCGGGTTGGCCCGTACCCGAGTTGACCCTCGCGGACGGCCGACGGGTCGCCGAGCTGCTGCACGACGCGCGCCCGGTGCTGCTCGACTTCGACGGCGGCGCCGGGGCCGCGGCGTCGGCCTGGGCCGATCGGGTCGACATCGTCACGGCGACGCTCGATGACCCGCCCGCCGCGGCATTGCTGATCCGGCCCGACGGATACGTCGCCTGGGCGGCCGGCGAATTCGGGCCCGCCGACCAAGCCGGCCTGCACGCGGCGCTGCGGCGCTGGTTTGGGCCCGAGTCGAACGGTTAGGGCGCGGGTCGCCATCGAGTGTGCACCTGTGGCGACCTCGCTCGGCGTGTCGCCGCCCTAGACGCACACTCAAAACCCTCAACGCACACTCGGTCGTATCGCGTCTCGCCGCGACCCGTGCTTGGCTGGGTACATGGCCCCCACGACCCCCGGTGAGCCCGTGCGCAGCGCGCAGAAGGTCGTCGACGTCTTGTCCGCTCAGGGCGTGCAGTACGTCTTCGGCGTGCCCGGCGCGAAGATCGACGCCGTCTACGACGCCCTGCTCGACTCCGGCCCGCAGCTGGTGGTGTGCCGCCACGAACAAAACGCCGCCTTCATGGCCGGGGCGATCGGTCGCCTCACCGGCATCCCCGGCGTGGTGCTTGTGACGTCCGGCCCCGGCACCACCAACCTGGCCACCGGCCTGCTGACCGCCAACACCGAACAAGATCCGGTGGTCGCGTTGTGCGGTGCGGTGCGCCGCCAGGATCGGCTCAAGCGCACGCATCAGTCCATGGACGCCGCCGCCATGCTCCGGACGGTCACCAAGTTCACCGGCGAGGTCAACGACCCGGACAACGCCGCCGAGGCCACCATCGGCGCGTTTCGCGCCGCACAAAGCGAACCGCGCGGGGCGGCCGCAGTGGTGCTGCCCGCCGATGTGTTGGGCGCCCCCACCACGGCGAGCATCCCGGGCCGACAGCCGATTCCGCCGTTGGCGGCCGCCCCCGCCGCGGCCATCGCGACGGCGAGCGAGCTGATCCGCGCCGCCCGGCGGCCGGCCTTGTTGGTCGGGATGCGCGGCGCCGACCCGGACAGCTGCCTGGCGCTGCGCGCCCTGGTCGCCACGACCGGGTTGCCCGTCGTCGAGACCTTTCAGGCCGCGGGGGTGATCTCCCGCGCGTTGGAGGACAACTTCCTCGGCCGGGTCGGACTGTTCCGCAACCAGCCCGGCGACGTCGTCCTCGGGCACGCCGACGTCTTGGTCGCCATCGGGTACGACTCGGTCGAATACGACCCCGTGCTGTGGAACAACGATGCCGCACGCACCGTCGTGCACATCGACTCGGTTCCCGCCGACATCGACAACCACTACCAGCCGACCGTGGAACTGCTGGGCAACATCGCGGCGACGCTCACCGCGCTGACCGACCAGCTGGCCGGCCTGACCCTGACGGACGACTATCAGGACGAGATCGCCACGCAGCGAAAAGCGTTGAGTGACATCGACATCGCTGCCGGTAGCGCCACGCCCGCGGGCCCGGGCCTCAACCCCGTCGCCGTCTTGCTGCGGCTGCGTGAAGAGCTCGACGACACCGCCACCGTCACCTGCGATATCGGCTCGGTCTACATCTACCTGGCCCGGCATTTCCGCGTCTATGAACCGCGACGGCTGCTGTTCTCCAACGGCCAACAGACCCTGGGCGTGGCGCTGCCGTGGGCGATGGCCGCCTGCCTGGTGCGGCCGGGAACGCCCGTGGTGTCCGTCTCCGGCGACGGCGGATTCCTGTTCTCCGCCCAGGAACTCGCGACCGCGACCCACCTCGGGTTGACGTTCACCCACATCGTCTTCCGGGACAACAGCTACGACATGGTCGGCTTCCAGGAAGCCCTCAAGTACGACCGCAAATCGGGTGTCGAACTGAGCGGCTACGACCTGGTCTCCTACGCGGCGGCCTTCGGCGCCCGCGGCTACCGGGTCAATACGTTGGACGAGTTCACCACCACCCTGCGCCAGGCGTTGGCCGAGGACGGGCCGTCGTTGATCGACGTTCCCGTGGACTACAGCCGGAACACCGACCTGGCCGCACAGCTGCACGACGACCCCTTCGAGTAAGGACCATGGACACACATACCGGCGCCTATGAACGCTTCCGGCATTGGGCAACAACGCTTCTCGCCCATCAGCGTGCGGATAACGCCGAGGTGTATCAGTTCTCGACGATCGGCGCACTGCTCGAGGGCGTGTACGACGGCGACGTCACCGTCGCCGAGATCCTGCGCCACGGCGACTTCGGCCTGGGCACCTTCAACCACCTCGACGGCGAGATGGTCGTTCTCGACGGCGTCTGTTACCGGTTGCGCGCCGACGGCACCGCCAGCCGGGCCTCGCCGACCGATCGCAGCCCCTTCGCGGCGGTCACCCGGTTCCACAGCGACTTTGAGATCGCGATCCAAGCCCGCACCGGCCGCGCGGATGTGACGGCCGCGGTCGACCGAGAAATCAAGAGCGCCAACCTGATTTACGCCATCCGCATCACCGGGCACTTCGCCGAGCTGCACACCCGCACCGTGATGGCGCAGAAGCCGCCCTACCCGCCGCTGACCCAGGCCACCGAGGAGCAGGCCGAGACCGTCTTCACCGACGTGTCGGGCACGGTGGTCGGATTCCGCACCCCCGACTTCGAGCAGGGCATCTCGGTCGCCGGTTATCACCTGCACTTCCTCGACAGCGACCGCACCGGCGGGGGTCACATCCTCGATTTCACCCTCGAACGCGGAGAGGTCGCGGTCAGCGGGGCTTCGCAATTGCATCTGAGCCTCCCGACCTCCGGCGATTTCCTCGGCGCGCAGCTGTCCGGCGCCGACGTCGCCGAGCGGATCAACAAAGCCGAGGGCCCCAACGCCGACTGAACGCAGCCGGTTCAGCGGAATTCATGGACTGTTCAGGCCAGCGCCAAGTCCACATTGTTGAATGCACACGCGAACCGCGTGTCCTCACGTTATGCGCGTTGTACAGGTCGCCAATTTCTATGGCCCTCGCTCCGGCGGCCTTCGCACCGCGGTGGACCGGCTGGGCGCCGAATATTGCGCCGGCGGCCATGACGTGTTCCTGATCGTTCCCGGGCAGCGTGCCGAGCGCAGCCGGCTGCACACCGGTGTGGTGCGAATCACCCTGCCCGCCCGGCTGATTCCCCTCACCGGCGGCTACCGCGCCGTGCTGCCCGGGCCGGTCAAGGCGCTGTTGGAGGCGTTGCGGCCCGACGCCCTGGAGGTCTCCGACCGGCTGACCCTGCGATCCCTGGGACGGTGGGGGCGCGACCATGGCGCCACGACGGTCATGATTTCCCACGAGCGCCTGGATCGGCTTGTGGGACAGATCCTTCCGCGCCGCGCCGCGGTGAAATTCGCCGATCTGGCCAACGCGCGCACAGCGGCCGATTACGACACGGTGGTGTGCACCACCGGTTTCGCGCGGGAGGAATTCGACCGCATCGGCGCGATGAACACCGTGACCGTCCCGCTGGGCGTGGATCTGCAGACCTTCCACCCGCGCCGGCACTCGTATCTGGTACGGCGGCGCTGGGCCACCCCGACCCAGCTGCTGGTGGTCCATTGCGGCCGGCTGTCGGTGGAAAAGCGGGTCGACCGCAGCATCGACGCGATCGGCGAGTTGCGCCACGCCGGGGTCGATGCCCGGCTCGTCGTCGTGGGCGAGGGGCCGTTGCGGGCCAGGCTGGAGCGGCAGGCCGCCCGCCTACCGGTGGACTTCACCGGCTTCGTCTCCGATCGGCACACGGTGGCCGGGCTGCTGGCCTCCGCCGACGTGACCCTGGCACCCGGGCCGCACGAGACTTTCGGGCTCGCGGCCCTGGAGTCGCTGGCCTGCGGGACACCGGCCGTGGTCTCGCGCACCTCGGCGTTGACCGAGATCATCACCGCGGACAGCGGTGCTTCGGCCGACAACCACCCGGCCGCCATCGCGCGGGCGGTCAGCGCCGTCACCAGCCGTCCCGAGCACCACCGCCGCGTCTCCGCGCGGCGCCGTGCCGAGGACTTCACCTGGCACCGGGCAGCAACGGGCATGCTGGCCACGTTGGGGGCACCCACACTGGATGAGGACCCCGGCGACGCCGAGCACACGGCTTAGTCACCCCCGGAACGCTCCGGCTTCCAGCCGACGTACGTCAGGTACAGCCCGGCGGAGGCGAGGCAGGCGAATAACACCCAGATCGCCACGGACATGCCTGAGGTGTAGATCGCATCACCGGCAGCATCGTAGGCCCGGGGCACGGTCAACAACAGCACCCCGCGTATCACGAAAAACCAGCCCACACCCGACACAATGACGGCCGCCAGGCTGCGCCAATACTGGTGAAACGCGATGATGAAAATCCCGCTCATCAACAGGATCGCGCCATAAAGCCAGGGCCACATGGGATTTGCCTTGAACTCCGTGAACAGCTCCCGCATGTACGAGCCGCGCACGGCGACCGTGATCGGCACGATCGTGAGGTAGGGGCCCAGCACGCGGGCGAACATGCGAGTACGGGTCTGCGATTGCTCGGATGCGCTCATTAGCGCTGAACTCCTTAAAAGTCGGAGGCTGCCCACGATCCGGGCGGATACGGCGGAACCACGCCGGCGAAGGCGCCATCGGTGAGCCTGCACAGGGTGTCGGAAATCGTTCCGGCATTGGCCAATACCTTCGCGTCGCTGCCCGGCGCGACGCGCGCAACCACCGCCTGCCAGAAATAACCGACGCCGCCGTGTTCGTACCAGACGAACCAGTCGGCGTCGCGATTGCCGGCGCGAATCAGCCGGCGGAACGGCAACGTCGGATCGCTGACCGAGTCGGTCGCGTTGAACGGCGCCCCGATGTCGGCGATGGGCGGCAGCAGCTTGGTCAGCTCCGGCGGCAGTTGGGACACGTGCTGCACTTCCCGCACGGGTGTCGTCAACGCGCACTGGGTGTTTGGCATCGCTTCCGCGGGGACCGCCGCCACCAGAGCCAACGCGGCCGCAAGACAACCGCTGAGTGCATAGCTGATGCGCGCCACGATCTGCTCCATCCGCTCTACCGCTCACCAGGACGCTACGCCACCCCTTGGGAGAACGGCGCCGCTTTTCGCGCGGCCACTAGGCTCGGTGCAGACGATCAGGGAGGCGAATCGGTGGGAACCCGAGACCAGGTGTTGATCACCGTCGCAGAGCTGGCTGGCCTCCTCGAGGCCGGCGATCCGGTAACCATCCTCGACGTGCGATGGCGCCTCGACGAGCCCGACGGGCGGCCGGCCTACCTGGACGGCCACCTACCGGGCGCGGTGTACGCATCCCTCGAAGACGAGCTCAGCGATCACACGATCGCCGGACGCGGCCGCCACCCGCTGCCGTCGGGAGGCGATCTGCAGGTCGCCGCCCGCCGGTGGGGAATCCGGGACGGCGTGCCGGTCGTGGTCTACGACGACTGGAATCGTGCCGGCTCGGCGCGCGCCTGGTGGGTGTTGACGGCCGCCGGCCTGCCCGACGTCCGCATCCTCGACGGCGGCCTGGCCGCCTGGCGAGCGGCGGGACGGAGCCTCGAAACGGGGCGGGTGACACCGCAGCCCGGGAATGTGACTGTGCCGCACGATGATCTGTACGCCGGAAGCCGGCCCGCCCTGACCGCCGAGCAAGCCGGCGACGGCGCCGTGACGCTGCTCGACGCGCGGGCGCCCGAACGCTTCCGCGGCGAAATCGAACCGCTCGACCCCGCCGCCGGCCACATCCCCGGCGCCACGAACCTGCCCAGTACCGCCGTCCTGGCGGCCGACGGCACGTTCGTCGGCGGCGACGCGCTCAGTCAAATTCTCGCCGAACACGGCGTCGATCACGGCGGCCCGTTGGGCGCCTACTGCGGCTCGGGCGTGACTGCCAGCGTCACGGTAGCCGCGCTCGCCGCGCTGGGCCGGGAGGCGGCGCTGTTTCCCGGGTCGTGGTCCGAATGGTGTTCGGACCCCGCCCGTGCCGTCGCCCGCGGTCCCGAGTAACGGTCACCACCCGTCCCAGCTCTGCAGGAAGGCGGCGGTCACCCGGGCGGCGTTATTCGCCGCGATCCGCTTGTAGCAGAAGAACTGGAACGGAAAGCCCGGCAGGTGGAGCGGATCGCCCGGCCCGTCCGTAATGGCCCGGATGCCCAGGAACGGGACACCGTGCGCATCGGCGACGGCCTGCGCCGCCGCGGTCTCCATGTCCGTCGCATCGTAGGCCGGGTCCGACGTCGAGACGATGTTCAGGTTGCTGATGAGCGCGCTCCTGAGCCAGCGGCCCGCCGCCTGCCGGAAATTGCCCGTGTACCGCAGCGACCGATCGGGCGCGCGGCGGGGCTGGCAGCCGAAAACATCGCCGCCGTTCGGGATACAGGGAAACGCCACGCCGTTGTTGTTGTCCCAACTGCAACCGTCGCCACCGACGACGATTCGCGGCCGGCGTCGCAGATCGATCCTGCCGGCGACGCTTTCCAGTGCGACGGAGAGCTTCTCGGCCGTGGCCAGCATGGCGGGATCGACCGGGTGAAACGTCGTGCCGTTGTCCAGTGTCCAGCGCGCCGGTACGGCCACGTCCGCGATGCAAATGCGCGCCGCCCCGCCGGCGACCCCCGAAAACACAACCGCCTCAATCTCGTTGGACGATCCGCGCGCGAAGCGAGCCAACGCGGCCTCGGTGGTGTCGACGGCGTTCACCAGACCGATGCCGGTCATCGAAACGATCACCTTCTTGTCGGCGATCGCGCCGAGATAGAAGTGCCGCCGGTCGGCCACGACCACCGGGTCGTGGTCAAGAGTGGTGTGGGACAGCACCGCGTCGGCTTCGGCCGGAAAGGCGGACAACACCAGCGTGCGCCGCTCACCGCGATCCGCACCAGCACGCATCGACCCAGTAAACGCCACCACAGCCGCGGGCGGGACCGACTTCGGTCGCGGCTTTGCTGATTCCGGCCCTTCGCGGGCGGGCCAGCGGTTAGTCTCAGCGGCGTTGCAGGCAACCCTGGGCGCGCCACAGAGGAGCACGTTCATGCTCGAAGTGATCGACAGAACGCCGCGCCGCGAATCCCACAAGCCGCCGGTGCTATTCATCCACGGTGCGTGGCACGGCGCCTGGTGCTGGGACGAGCATTTCCTGGACTTCTTCGCGGACAAGGGCCACCGAGCGTTGGCGCTGAGCCTTCGCGGTCACGGAAAGAGCCCGGCTCTCAAGTCGATGCGGTTGTGTTCGATCGCGGACTTCGTTGCCGACATCGCCACGGTCGCGGACCGGTTGCCGCAACGACCGGTGATAGTCGGCCACTCCATGGGCGGCTTCGTCGTCCAGAAGTACTTGGAGTCGCACGACGCTGCGGCCGCCGTGCTGCTGGCGTCGGTACCCCCGAACGGAATCCGCGGATTCTTGGCGCGCAGGCTCAAGCGACACCCGTGGTACACCGCCAGCGGCCTGGCCAGGACCAGGTCGTTGTGCGGTGTCGGCGCCACACCGGAATTGGCCCGCGAGACCTTCTTCTCGCAGTC
Organism: Mycobacterium sp. 852002-30065_SCH5024008; assembly: GCF_001665645.1. NCBI lineage: Bacteria > Bacillati > Actinomycetota > Actinomycetes > Mycobacteriales > Mycobacteriaceae > Mycobacterium > Mycobacterium sp. 852002-30065_SCH5024008. The sequence goes on from NZ_LZSZ01000175.1 coordinate 51,596, forward strand.
GAACTCCGAAGCCGACGTGGCGCGCTATGCCGCCGAACTCTGCGAGGAGTACGCCCTTAAGATCGCGATTGACATGTTGTGGCACGACCTGCCCAGACCGGCGCTCGTCAGCACACCGCTGTTGGTGTTGGGGGCTGAAGACGACGTGTGCTTCACGGCACGGGAAGTCCGGGCGACCGCGGCCGCCTACGACACCGAAGCGGAAATCTTCCCTAAGATGAGCCACGACATGATGCTCGACCCTGGGTGGCGCGCCGTCGCCGAGAGAATCCACGCCTGGCTCGAAACATGCGTGCCCGCAAGTTGACTGCGCAATGAGCGGCCGGCTTGACGGCAGGGTCGCGATCATCACCGGCGCCAGCACCGGCCTGGGGCCCGTGCTGGGCGCGCTGTTCGTCCGGGAGGGCGCCAAGGTGCTGCTGGCCGCGCGACGCGAAGAGCTGGTGCGCGAGGCTGCCCACGCCGCGGGGCCCGGCGCCATCGCGATGCGCGCGGATGTGACCGACGAGCAAGACATCGCGGCCATGGTGGCGCGAGCCGTCGCCGAATTCGGCCAGGTCGACATTCTGTGCAACAACGCCGCCGCGCCCGGACAGGACCGCTGGATCTGGGAGCAGACCCTGGAGAACTGGAACGCCACGATCGCCATCGACGTCACCGCGGCGATGCTGTGCACCCGGGAAGTGCTCAACCAGTCGATGCTGGCGCGCCGTCGCGGCGTCATCCTCAACTTCTCTTCCACGGCAGGCTATTCCGGCATCGTCCGCAAGACCCACTACGTCACCGCCAAGGCATCCCTTCGGGCGTTCACCAAGACCGTCGCGCTGGAGGTCGGGCCCTACGGAATCCGGTGCAACTGCATCGTGCCCGGCGCCATCGATACCGAGCTGTGGCGGCAATGGGTGCAACGCACGGCCGACGAGCGGGGGATCGATTTCGCCACCCAGCGGGCCAAGGCCCTTAAAGGCGTTGCCCTGCAGGATATCTCCGCGCCCGAAGATGTCGCCAACCTGGCGTTGTTTCTGGCCAGCGACGAAAGCCGCACCATCACCGGCCAATCCATCCCCGTCGACGCCGGAGGGTACATGCAGGGATGAGCGCCCCACGACTCTCGGTGGCCACACCCGTAGTGACGATGTTTCCGAAGACCAGCGGCGACTGGGAGAAACACGCTTCCATCGACGATCTGGCGCGGATCGCCGAGGCGGCGGATCGGCTCGGCTACCACCACCTGACCTGCAGCGAACACATCGCGCTGCCCGCGGCCGAGGCGCACCGCCGCGGTACCCGCTATTGGGATCCGCTGGCCACCTTCGGCTACCTGGCGGCACGCACCCAACGAATCCGGTTGGCCACCAACGTGCTGGTGCTCGGATACCACCATCCGCTCGAGATCGCCAAACGCTACGGCACGCTGGACAAGGTGAGCAGCGGCCGGCTCATCCTCGGCGTCGGAGTCGGCAGCCTCAAAGAGGAGTTCGAGCTCATCGGCGCACCCTTCGACGACCGCGGACCGCGAGGTGACGACGCCCTCAAGGCGCTACGCGCCTCGCTGTCCGTGCCCGAACCCGCCTACCACGGCGAGTTTTACTCGTTCGACGGCATGGTCGTCGATCCGTGCGCGGTGCAGGACCGTATCCCGATCTGGATCGGGGGCCGCACGCTGCGGTCGCTGCGCCGCGCCGCGAACCTGGCCGACGGCTGGGCGCCCTTCAACGTGACCCTGCCTCAGGCGCGAGACTGGTTGAGCCGCTTCGATCTTCGATCCGATTTCGAGGTTGTCCTGCCGCCATCGACGGCACTGGACCCGATCAAGGAGCCGGAGCAAACCCGCGACGCCATCGGCGAGGCCGTCGCGCACGGCGCCACCATCGTGCCCGCCGTCTTCCGCCACATCTCGCTGCAGCATTACCTGGACAACCTGCAGGCGCTCGCCGAACTGCACTCCCCCGGCGGCGCCGCGTGATCCGCGTCAGGGCAGGCATATTCAGCCTCACCGCCGCCGCGCCGGCCGACGACGACGGCAGCTATCTGCGTTGGCACCTGCTGGATCACATGCCGGAGCAGTATCAACTTCCCGGCATCCTGCACGGGTTGCGCTGGATCGCCGACGGCGACTATCCCCAGCACCGACTGGCGGCCCGCGGCCCGCTGGGTGAGATCGGCAACGCGGTGCACTATCTGGTGAGTGACCCCGTCGAGGAGACCTTCGACGACTTCGTCGCCCTCGGCCGCGCGCTGCGCGAGAACGGCCGCTTTCCCGTCGTCAGGCCGTCCCTGCAAGTTGCCGGCCTGCGCTTGCTGCAATGGCACAGCGCCCCGCACGCGCTCGTCTCCGCCGAGGTGGTGCCGTTCCGGCCGCACCGCGGCATCGTGCTGATCGTCGAAGAACCCGTTGACGGACGCCGCCCGGAGGGGTGGCTGCAGTGGTTGCATGCCGAGCACCACCCGGCGCTGCTCGGCGTGCCGGGCACGGCCGGCGCCTGGACATTCGGTTCCAGCGTCGGCTGGAGCCGCCTACCGCGGGGCTGGCGAACTGAGCACCAATACATTACCGTCGTCTACCTCGACGACGACCCGCTGACCACGACCCGTGCCCTGGCCCCCGTCATCGAAGAGCGGTGGCGAACGGGCGCGGTACGGCCCATCTTCGCCGGACCGCTGCGCAGCATGGTCAGTTGGGAAGCCTGGCGGTGAACCCCCCGGTTGACTGGTCGCCAGAGAAATGAGACCTTCCCGAAACGAAGGGAACCTATCGTCCTCGCTGACAACGGAGGTGAGATGACCAATCGGTGTGTCCTCGCGGCCGCCGGGATCGTTCTGGCGGCCGGTTTGTCCGGCTGTTCGGACAAGGGCGGCCAGCCGGCGTCCGCCCCGAGTTCGAGCCCGGTTGCTGTGACCACGACCGTCATGATCGACGGAAACAAACACACCATGACCAAGGCGGTCAGCTGCGCCAGTTCGGCGGCGCAACCGAACGCATCGCCACCGGAATCCGGGGACTTGACCACCCGCATCACCGTGCACGACGACACGGCGTCTGTGTCGCTGGCCCTGTCCGACGAGAAGCCGCCCATGGTGGACGGATTCGCGATTTCACTGACGCTGGCCAACGGTCAGTACCAACTGCCCTACCAGTCGACCAAGTCGGCCACCCAGGTCCAGGCAACCAAGGAGGGCAAGAGCTACACGGTCACCGGAACCGGCGAAGCGACAACGCCCGGCCAAAGCGGCACGCGCCCGGTGACTTTCGGGGTGCACGTCACCTGTCCGTAACTGCAGTGCCGCGGAAACGGTTGTCTACCGTCGTCGCCTCTGCGATGCTGGCAGCTTGGACATCTTCGCGGAGTGGCAAACCGGCGGCACTGAACTGCGTTGGCGGTCAACGACCGCCGCCAACGATGCGCACGAAGTCGCGGTGTTCAGTCGCCGCTGCGGCACACCCGGCGCCCCCGCCCTGGTCCTCGTGCACGGCTTCCCGACGTCGAGCATCGACTATTTCGCCCTGGCCGCTGAATTGGGTTCCGAGTTCGACATCTACCTGCTGGACTTCCCGGGTTACGGCCTGTCCGACAAGCCGGCCGAGCCGTATGTGTATTCGCTCTACGACGACGCGCGTCTGCTTGTCTACGCGATCACCCAGGTGTGGAATCTGACCGAATACCGCATGCTCACCCACGATCGCGGCAGCAGCGTCGGCATGATCGCACTGGAGATGCTGGCCGCCATGGATCCGCCGGCCGCGCCCGTCGACCTCATCGTGACGAACGCCAACATTTACCTACCGCTGTCCAACCTCACCTCATTCCAGACCGCGCTGCTTGACTTCGCGACCGGTAGGCCCACCGCGGAGGCGACGACGCCGGAGTTGCTGGCGGCGGGTCTGGGAGCCAGCACCTTTATGCCGCGGCGGACAACCGACGACCCGGAGATCGCCGCGCTGGCCAAGTGCTTCGCCCACAACGACGGAATCCGCGTGCTGCCCGACACCATCCAATACCTGCACGAGCGTGCCGCGGACGAAACAGGTTGGCTGGAGGCACTTTCCAAGAGCCCGGTCAACACCACCCTGGTGTGGGGGCTGCATGACAGCGTCGCGCCGCTACGCGTCCCAAATCACGTCTGGCAGACGTACCTGAAGAACAAGCCCGGCCGCAACCGCTATTGGGTGGTGCCCGGCGCCGATCACTACCTGCAATGCGACGCGCCCGGCCAACTGGCCGAGATTTTTCGGCTCACGGCCCAGGGCGGCGACATTCCGCTGCAGACACTCGGCAACCAGCCCGACGGTGCGGTGTTGGTCGACCAAAGCGCCTCCTAGCCCGGCCGAGTGCCCGGCTGGCCGGGCACCCTCAGCGGGCAGGGCCAGCAGCGTCAGCCGGTGACGACGGGCAGGCGCGCCCACCCCCGCACGCTCGCGGTGTGCGCGCGCTGGGCGTTGACGTAGTCGACTTCCCAGTCGGGCCAGCGCTTGAGGACCTCTTCGAGGGCCACGCGACCCTCCATCCGGGCCAGCGCGGAGCCCAGGCAGAAGTGCAGGCCCTGCCCGAAACTCAGGTGGCTGCCACCGCGGTGGATGTCATAACGGTCCGGATCCGTGAAGTGCCGATCATCGCGGTTGGCAGAACCGTTGAGCAGCAACATGTACGAGCCCTCGGGCACGACCCGACCGTGGAGCTCGGCGTCCTGCGCCACGTAGCGGGCCTGCACCGGCGAGGGCGGCTCGTGGCGCAGCGTCTCCTCGACCGCGCCGGGGATCAGGGACGGGTCGGCGACCAGTTCGCGGCGCTGATCCGGGTGATCGGACAGCAGCTGTCCCATGAAGCCGATCAGCCGGGCCGTGGTCTCGTTCCCGGCGCCGGCGATCATGGCGGTGTAGGCCAGCACCTCGGTCCGCGACAGGGGCCGCCGGCTGCCGTCCGGTTCCTCGATCTCGGCCCGCAGCAGGTCGGTCATCAGGTCATCTGAGGGGTGATCGGCCCGCCATTCGATGTACTCGGCGAACACCACGATGCTCTCCTCGAACAGCTTCGCGTTGACCGCGGCGGGGTCGCGCTCCTCGGACAACTCGATGTACGCCCCGCCGCGATCGCGAATCTTGGCCTGATCCTGCTCGGGAATGCCCAACAGGTAACCGATGGTCCGCATCGGCATCATCGCCCCGAGATCGGCGATGAAGTCGAAGCCGCCGGCACCGATCAGCGGATCCAGCTCGCGGACGCAGAAGTCGCGCACCAGGCTCTCCACGGCCAGCATGCGCCGCGGCGTGAAGACACGGGACAGCAGGCGGCGGTGCAGGTCGTGCAGCGGCGGGTCTTCGAACAACAGAATGCCCGGTGGCACTTCGATATTGGCGAATAAGATGTCGGCCGTGGTCCCGCGGCCGGATCGGTAGGTCTGCCAGTTCGGCAGCTCGCGCGCCACGTCGTCGTACCGGCTCAGCGCGAAGAAGTTGTACCTCTCGTTGTAGTACAGCGGCGCTTCGTCGCGCATGCGCTTCCACACCGGGTACGGGTTGTCGTCGATATCGGAGTCGAACGGGTCGTAGTACAAGTCGATCGTGCTGGTGCCGGCCATTGTCAGTCCCTTCGCTCAGTCGTTTCGGTGTAGGAAGCCATGCAGGATTGCCTGGGTGAGTTCTTCGACGATCACCTCTCGAGATGGCGGCTTGGCGCCGAAGTAGGTGGAGCGCAACGCGGCCATGCCGGCGATCACTGCCACCGTCGAGTGAGCGGGCAGGTCGGGATGGTCCGACCGCAGTCCCCGCAGATGCATGCCCTCCGCGCTGATCTCCCCGAGCGCCGTGATCGCCCGTCTGATATCGGCGATGCCGGCGTCGGCCTTCTCTTCCTCGCTGAGTGCCTCCGACGCCATCAGCGTCAGCAGCAGACCTTGGTGTTCGACGAAGACGTCGTAGAGCTGTCCGACGAAATGTCGGGCCAGCTCTTGCTCGTCGGTCTCCTCGGGGACCACCGATTGCCAGGTCCGGCCGAACTCGGCGACGAAGTCGGTAAACGGCTGGACGAGCGCCTCGCGGAACAGCGCCGCCTTCGAACCGAAGTGACGGAACAACAGATGCTCGGTAACGCCTGCGGCCTGGGCGATTTCACGCGTGGTCGTGCTGCGGTAGTCCTGGCGCGCGAAGCGCGCCCGGGCGCTGTCGAGCAGCAGCTTGCGCGGAGCGCCACGCGGTCGGCGGTTCGCCGGGGGCGGCGCTTCCGCCGCGGCGGGTTTCGTGCTGGGTGGCCGCTGGGGCACGGTTTCGCTCCTTGCCCGATTGTTGACTGTCTTTAGGATAGTGTGCACTATCTAATGAGTCGAGCGTAGGAAGGGGTGCGACCGTGGGCGCCGTCATCATGCTGGGCACGCTGTTCGGGCTGATCGTCCTCATATTCGGGCTGGTGTTGCGCTTCGACCCGCAGGCCCGCCGGGCTCAAGGACACGATCGGTGAGCTCCCAGATGACGCCCGTGATGCAGGCCGCGAGTGACTTCGCGCTCGTCGGGGGCATCGGGTTCACCGCTCTAGGCGTGTACCTCAGCGTTCGGCGGCGCCGCCTCCACCCCCTCCTGCTGCTGTGCATCTCGGCGATGTCGTTTTCGTGGATCGAGGCCCCCTACGACTGGGCGATGTACGCGCAGTTCCCGCCGGCCATCCCCCGCATGCCGTCGTGGTGGCCGCTGAACGTGACGTGGGGTGGACTGCCGTTGTTCGTTCCCGTCGGCTACATCTCCTACTTCGTGCTGCCGGCCGTGACGGGCACGGCGCTCGGGCGATGGTTGAGCGGTCGGTTCGGATGGCGAAGGCCCCCAACGTTGTTGGTGGTCGGTCTTGTCGTCGGCTTCTGCTGGGCGCTGTTCTTCAACGGGTTCCTCGGCGCCAAGCTCGGCGTGTTCTACTACGGCCGGGTCATTCCCGGGCTTGCGATCCGCGAGGGCACCGTGCATCAGTACCCGCTGTACGACTCCCTCGCGATGGCCATCCAGATGATGGTCTTCACCTATCTACTGGGCCGCACCGACCCGCAAGGACGAAACGTCATCGAGATATGGGCCGAGAACAGGGCGAAGAGCCGCCTGGGTTCGTCGCTGCTGTCCGTCGTCGCTGTGGTCGTCGTCGGAAACGTCCTTTATGGCGCGGTTTTCGCGCCGCACCTCGTCACGAAGCTGGGCGGCTGGGTGACCGCGGGACCGACGGAGCAGTTGTTTCCGGGCATGCCGAATCAACCCGAGTAATTACTTGCCCCGGCGGTCACCCAAGAGCCTCGGGCAGCACAACCTCTCCCACGCGCTTGAGATACGACCACGCGACGTCCGGTGGCAGCCCGCCGCACAGCGGTGACAGGTTGAGGACCTGGCCGGCGCGGACCCGCGAGATCGCCTCGGGGACAGAGATAATCACGTGCGATGTCCCGGTCGCACGCAGCTCGTCCACGGTGTTGACGTGGCTGAATCCCGCCGTCGTCTCGTCCCCGGGGTTCCACGCGGCATAGGTGCGCACATCGTGCAGCAGGTGCTCGCCGATCTCTTTCCACGCCTGCTCCACGTCGTCGGCGACGAAGACGACCGAGGGCGTGTCGCGGTCGGGAAAGAAGGTGGGCCCGGGCTGATGGCCGTGCTCCCGGCAGGCCTCTTCGTAGGCTTCCTGCATGCCTGGTGCGTTGGCGTTGCCCAGCATGCCCAGGCCATACCTGCCGGCCCGGCGGGCCGCTGCCAATGTTCCGCCGCCCCACATCAGTCCCGGCCCGCCGGGAGTCAGCGGGCGCGGTGTGACGGTGATCCGCCGTCCGTCTTCGACGACGGTTTCACCGGCAAGCAGTCGCCGTAACAGCGCGAGTTTCTCGTCGCAGAGGCGGCCACGCGTCTTGATCGGCACACCGAAGTGCTCGAACTCCTCGGGCCGATAGCCCAACGCCAGGATGTAGGACGCCCGCCCGTTGCTGATGATGTCGAGGACCGCCATGTCCTCGGCGAGACGCACGGTTTCGTAGAACGGAAGAATCAGGATCAGGCTCAGCGCCAGACGCTGCGTTCGCCCGGCCACGGCCGAGGCCAGCAGAAGCGGTGACGGCAGGTAGCCGTCCTCCGACCCGTGATGCTCGCACAGCACAGCGGCCAGACCGCCGTGTTCCTCGGCCCAGGCGCACATTTCGGGTGCCGCGGCGTACAGATCGGTTGGGGGCGCGGCCCATTCGGGATCGCGCATGTCGAAGCGCAGCGTGTACACGGCAAACTCCTAGGTGGCCTAATCTTGGTGATGCACGTTACACGCTCAGTCGAAGGCGTAAAGCGGCAGCGTCGTGGGAATGTCCAGCGAGCTCAGCAGGCCCGGGGGCGCGTCGACGACATAGGGAATGGCATTGACCACCCGCATGGCCGTCGACGCCATCGCGGCGTGCCCGGCGCCGTGGCCTTCGGCATCGCCGAGCGTCATCACGCAGTGGATGTCGGGATCGCCGTCGATGTCCACACGATAGGTCGCGTCGAACTCCGAGGTGGGCCAGTCGGGCGCGACGTCGCGGGCCATTCGGATCACGTGTTCGATCACGATCGCCTCCCGGCCGTTGACCACCCC
>NZ_LZSZ01000176.1:0-1493 GCF_001665645.1 Mycobacterium sp. 852002-30065_SCH5024008
ACATCTTGCGAGCCTCGTCCTCAACCGTCTGGGCGTGCACCTCGAAGCGGCCCGCCATCGCCCGCATTTCGTGCGGATCGGTCATGAATCGTGTTGTCATTAAATGTCTCCTTCGAAAGTTGTTGTCAGTTTTGAAGTTTGGTCACCGATACCTCGATTTTTTCTCCCTTCCCTCATCCGACCACGCGCGGCAGCACACTGGCGGGAGCCGGCATGGTGGCGCCGAATCCGCGCATCTCCATACCGCCCACCTGAGCCGCAGAGCTACTCCGGGGACTCAGCATTCGAGCCGCGGCGCCGGCACCCGCCAGTGGGGCCCCGGTCGGTGCGGCGGCCTCGGGAGTCGCCGCGGTCCAGCTCGGCGGCACCGAAAGACCTCCGACCGGAGTGGCCTGCCCCATTGCCGCCGACGGCATTAGCCGCGCCGGCGCCATCCGCTCCGGTGCAGTCATCAACGGCTGCGCGGGGATGAAGCGTGCGGGCATCGCCGCCGGGGAAAAGGCCCCGGATGCGGGCATGGCGGTCGCAAATCCCGCGTTGGGTGCGGCCATCCCGCCCACTCCCGATGTGGCGGTGCCGCCGCCCTGCCCGAACGGCATGCCGAGCAAGTCGGAAAAACTGCTGATCGCGGATGGGAAGCTGCTGGCGAGCGATGACGCGGACGAATTGAGCGTTGACGGCAGCCCCATGGTCGCTTGGGTGGCCAATCCCTGCATGTTGGCCTCGCCCGCCGCCATGGCGCTGGCCGCGACCCCGCCGGGATTGGTGGTGGGCGGGGCGACCATCATCGGAGCCAGCATGGCCGCCGCCGCCGAGGAGCCGGCGTAGGCGTACATGGCCATCGCGTCCTGGGCCCACATCTCGCCGTACTGCGCCTCGGTGGCCGCGATCGCCGCGGTGTTTTGACCCAGGAAGTTGGTCGCGACCAACATCATCAGCAACGAGCGGTTAGCCGCGATCACCGGCGGAGGCACGGTAGCCGCAAACGCCACCTCGTGCGCGACGGCGGCTGCGGTCGCCTGCATCCCCGCCTGCTCGGCCTGCGCCGCCGTGGCGTGCATCCAGGCCACGTAGGGGGATGCGGCGGCCGCCATCGCTTCCGACGACGGGCCCTGCCAGGCGGCATCGGTGAGTTCGAGGATCACCGTCCCGTAGCTCGTCGCGGCCGAACGCAGCTCCGCCGCCAGTCCCTCCCAGGCCATCGCGGCCGCCAGCATCGACGCTGGTCCCGGCCCCGCATACATCAGGCCGGAATTGATCTCCGGGGGCATCGCACCGAAATCCATGACTACCTTCCTTTCCCTAGGTCGTTTCGCTACGCCAGCGCCGGCAAGGGCTTCGGGCCGTTAGCAGCTTTGAGGGCCCCGTGCGCCTGCACGACCTGCTCGCCGGGCATGCCGGCGGGCAGGTGCCTGGGGGCGACGTGTTCGGCGGGCAAGGCGGCCGCCAGCGGCTGTCTCTTATACACATCTGACGCTGCCGACGATCGCATA
>NZ_LZSZ01000177.1:0-70671 GCF_001665645.1 Mycobacterium sp. 852002-30065_SCH5024008
CCGTCTCGTGGGCTCGGAGATGTGTATAAGAGACAGGCACCGGCGCCCCCGCAGCCGCCGGCCCCCGAGCCGCCGCCAGCGGCCCCAGAGATCGAGGCCATCGCGCCGCCCGAAGGCCGCCTCGAGCGCCTTCGCGGCCGGCTGGCCAGGTCGCAGAACGCGCTGGGGCGCAGCGTGCTGGGCCTGATCGGCGGCGGCGACCTGGACGAAGACGCCTGGCAGGACGTCGAGGACACCCTGCTGGTCGCCGACCTCGGCCCGGTGGTCACCGAGTCGGTGATGGCGCAGCTGCGCGCCCGCCTGGCCGGCAGCGATGTCCGCACCGAGGCCGACGCGAAGGCCGTACTGCGCGACGTGCTGATCCGGGAGCTGCACCCCGACATGGACCGCTCGATCCGCGCGCTGCCGCACGATGACCACCCATCGGTGCTGCTGGTCGTCGGCGTGAACGGCACCGGAAAGACCACCACCGTAGGCAAATTGGCCCGGGTGCTGGTGGCCGACGGACGCCGCGTCGTGCTGGGCGCCGCCGACACCTTCCGGGCCGCGGCCGCCGACCAACTGCAAACCTGGGCGTCCCGGGTGGGCGCGGAGGTGGTGCGCGGGCCCGAAGGCGCCGACCCGGCGTCGGTGGCGTTCGACGCCGTCGACAAGGGCATCGCGTCGGGCGCCGACGTGGTGCTCATCGACACCGCAGGCCGGCTGCACACCAAGGTCGGGCTGATGGACGAGCTCGACAAGGTTAAACGCGTGGTAACACGACGCGCTGCGGTCGACGAGGTGCTGCTGGTGCTCGACGCCACCATCGGACAGAACGGACTGGCCCAGGCGCGGGTGTTCGCCGAGGTCGTCGAGATCACCGGCGCGGTGCTGACCAAGCTGGACGGTACGGCCAAGGGAGGCATCGTATTCCGCGTCCAACAGGAACTCGGGGTACCGGTGAAGCTGGTCGGGCTCGGGGAAGGTCCCGACGATCTGGCGCCGTTCGAGCCGGGCGCCTTCGTCGACGCCCTGCTCGGCTGAAACCCCTTACACGGCGAGCGCGACGTTAATACCGCCGAAACACGGCGGCCCCACTGCGGAAACAACCATTGAGCATGGTTCTCGCAGGCCACAGGCGTCGCCTGACGGCCATTCATGTCCGACCGGAGGTGAGCGAGTGGCATTCCCGCAATTGGGCCAACCAGATACCGGCGATACCGCCTGGATGTTGGCGAGTTCCGCGCTAGTGCTGTTGATGACGCCGGGTCTTGCGTTCTTCTACGGCGGCATGGTGCGCACCAGAAGCGTGCTCAACATGATCATGATGAGCATCAGCGCCATGGGTGTGGTGACCGTGCTCTGGGTGCTCTACGGCTACTCGATGTCGTTCGGTGACGACCGGGGCGGCGTCGTAGGAAACCCGACCGATTACTGGGGCCTGGCAAAGCTTATCGGCGGCAACGCCGTCAAGGCGGACCCGAGCAAGGGCGTCACGCAGGTCGACATCCCGCTGGCCGGCACCATGCCCGCGACGGTGTTCGTGGCCTTCCAGCTGATGTTCGCGATCATCACCGTCGCGCTGATCTCGGGCGCGGTGGCCGATCGGCTCAAGTTCACCGCGTGGCTGGTGTTCGCCGGGCTGTGGGCGACGTTGGTCTACTTCCCGGTGGCGCACTGGGTCTTCGCCGCCGACGGCTTCGCGTCCGAGCACGGTGGCTGGATCAACAACAAGCTGCACGCCATCGACTTCGCCGGAGGGACCGCGGTCCATATCAACTCCGGTGTGGCCGGCCTGGCGCTGGCCATCGTCCTGGGCAAGCGCCGCGGGTGGCCCACGACGATGTTCCGGCCGCACAACCTGCCCTTCGTCATGCTCGGCGCCGGCTTGCTGTGGTTCGGTTGGTTCGGGTTCAACGCCGGTTCGGCGACCAGCTCCAACGGCTCCGCCGGTGCGACGTTCATGACCACCACGGTCGCCACGGCCACGGGCATGCTCGCCTGGCTGCTGACCGAGCGCATCCGCGACGGAAAGCCCACGACGCTGGGAGCGGCGTCCGGCATCGTCGCGGGGCTGGTCGCGATCACGCCGTCCTGCTCGTCGGTCAACATCCTGGGCGCGATCGTCGTCGGCGCGGTGGCCGGAGTGGTGTGCGCGCTCGCCGTCGGACTGAAATTCCGGTTCGGCTTCGACGACTCGCTCGACGTGGTCGGGGTGCACATGGTCGGCGGTCTGGCGGGCACACTGCTGGTCGGCCTGCTCGCCGCGCCGGAGTCCACTGCGATCAACGGGGTGGCCGGTGTATCGAAGGGGTTGTTCTACGGCGGCGGCTGGGCCCAGCTGGAGCGGCAGGCGGTCGGCGCCTTCGCCGTCCTCTTCTACTCCGGCATCGTCACGCTGATCTTGGCTTTGATCCTGAAGTACACGATCGGGTTGCGTGTCGGCGCCGAGGAAGAATCAACCGGCATCGACGAGTCTGAGCACGCGGAGAGCGCGTACGATTTCGGAACGATCGGCGGGCAAGGATCCGTTCTCCCGGCGGCGCGGACTCCGGTGGATGACCGCAACGGCCTGGAGGAGGATCGAGTGGGCGACAAAGTGGAGGCAGAGCAAGCATGAAGCTAGTCACCGCAATTGTGAAGCCGTTCACCCTCGATGACGTGAAGACCAGCCTCGAGGACGCGGGCGTCCTGGGGATGACGGTCAGCGAAATTCAAGGGTACGGGCGGCAGAAGGGCCACACCGAGGTTTACCGGGGTGCTGAGTACTCGGTGGATTTCGTGCCGAAGGTGCGAATCGAGGTGGTGGTCGACGATTCCATCGTGGACAAGGTCGTGGACAGCATCGTCCGGGCGGCGCGCACCGGCAAGATCGGTGATGGCAAGGTCTGGGTAACCCCCGTGGAAACCATTGTGCGCGTGCGCACGGGTGAACGCGGAACCGATGCCCTCTGACCGTAGCCGCACATTGCTGAACCAGGCCGGACGGGCCGGGAGGGTATGACAAGCCCATCCGATAGGTCATCTGAAGCGGGGACAGGAAGCGCCGGCGGGGCAGCCGATTTGGCTGCCTCGCGGCGCCAACTGCTGTCGGAGGGCAGTCACCTCGGCGCCGCGGAACTCAGGAAAGCCTGGCTGGAGCTTCACGAATCCTGGCTTGTCGCCAAGGCCGGCGAGATCGGCATCACCGACGGCAGCGGTTTCGCGGTCGTCGGGGTCGGTGGCCTGGGCCGCCGCGAGCTGTTGCCGTATTCCGATCTCGACCTAATGCTGTTGCACGACAACAAATCTGACACGGAATTGCAGCGGGTCGCCGACGGATTGTGGTACCCGCTGTGGGACGCCAACGTCAGGCTTGACCACAGCGTGCGGACGGTGTCCGGGGCCCTGGGCGTCGCCAACAGCGACCTGGTGGCCGCGCTGGGCATGCTGGACGCCCGCCACATCGCCGGTGACGAGCGCCTGTCGGCGGAGTTGATCGACGGGGCCCGACGCCAGTGGCGCAGCGCAATTCGGTCCCGCATGGACGAGCTCGTCGCCATGACATATGAACGCTGGCAACGGTGTTGGCGCATCGCGCAGCGGGCCGAACCGGACCTGAAGTCCGGGCGCGGCGGCCTGCGCGACGTCCAATTGCTTGACGCGCTGGGCGTCGCGCAGCTGATCGACCGCCACGGCATGGGCCATCCCGACGCGCCCGGCGGCTCGCTGGACGCCGCGTACCTCACGCTGCTCGATGTCCGCACCGAACTACACCGGGTATCCAAGCGCGGGCTCGATCAACTGCTGGCGCAGTTCGCCGACGAGGTCAGCGCCGCGTTGGGCGTCGGGGATCGATTTGCGTTGTCCCGCATGCTCTCCAGCGTCAGCCGCACCATCGCATACCACGCCGAAACCGGCCTGCGGACCGCGCAGAACGCGCTGCCCCGACGCGGCCTCACCGCCCTGGTGCGGCGCCCGAAGCGGCGACCGTTGGACGAGGGGGTGGTCGAGTACGACGGCGAGGTGGTGCTCGCTCGCGACGCCCAACCCCAAACCGATGCCGGGCTGATGCTGCGGGTCGCCGCCGCGTCGGCGGACACCGGCCTGCCGATCGGCGCCGGCACGCTCAAACGACTCGCCGACAGCGTCCCGGATTTACCGTCGCCATGGCCGCGGGAGGCACTGGACGACCTGCTGGTCGTGCTGCTGGCCGGGCCGACGGCGGTGAACACGATCGAGTCGCTGGACCGCACCGGGCTGTGGGGCCGCCTCTTCCCGGAATGGGATGCGGTGCGGGACCTTCCCCCGCGCGACGTCTCGCACAAGTGGACCGTCGACCGCCACATCGTTGAAACCACCGTCAACGCGGCCCCGCTCACCACCCGCGTGGCGCGATCTGACCTGCTCGCGCTCGGCGCGCTGCTGCATGACATCGGCAAGGGGCGCGGCACGGACCACTGTGTGCTCGGCGCGGAATTGACGATCCCGATCGGCAACAGGCTGGGGCTGTCGGCCCAGGACACCGACACGCTCGCGGGCATGGTCCGCCACCACCTCCTGCTGCCGATAACGGCCACCCGAAGCGATCTCAACGATCCCAAGACCATCGAGTCGGTGGCCGCGGCCCTGCACGGCGATCCGCAACTGCTCGAACTCCTGCACGCGCTGGCCGAGGCGGATTCGAAGGCCACCGGTCCCGGGGTGTGGAGTGACTGGAAGGCGTCGTTGATCGAGGACCTGGTCCGTCGCTGCCGGCTGGTGATGGCGGGCGAGCCGTTACCGGAGGCCGAACCGATTGCCCCCCACTATCTTTCGCTGGCGGCCAGCCGCGGCGTGCACGTGGAGCTGCACCCCGGCGACCGGGAGCGCCTGACCGCGGTGATGCTCGCGCCGAACCAGCGCGGGCTGGTGTCGAAAGCCGCGGCGGTGCTGGGGGTGAACTCCCTGCGAATCCATTCGGCGTTGGCCAACATTCACGACGGCGTGGCGATCGTCGAGTTCGTCGTGTCGCCGGTGTTCGGCTCGCCGCCCGAATCGGGCTTACTGCGGCAGCAATTCAACGGCGCCCTGGCCGGCGACCTCGACGTCCTCGGCGCGCTGGAGAGGCGCGATAGCGACGCGGTCAGCGCCGCGACGGCCCGGGCCGGCGAGATTCAGGCCGGGGTGCCCGTCACCCGGTCGACCGCCCCGCCGCGCATCCTGTGGCTCGACGCGGCGACCGCCGGCCAGTTGATCTTCGAAGTCCGGGCCATGGATCGGTTGGGTCTGCTCGCCCTGTTGACCCGTGCGCTGGAACGTGCGGGAGCGGACATCGCCTGGGCCAAGGTCAACACGTTCGGGTCGACCGCGGCCGACGTCTTCTGCGTGACGGTGCCGGCACACGGCGAGCACGACGCGCGAGCCGCGATCGAGCAGAACCTGCTCGCCGTGTTGGGCGGCCCCACGGTCGAGGTGCTCCAGGAGCCGGTCGGCGACTAGAGGGGGTCAGGCGTGCTCGGCGTTGAGTCGCCGCAGGGCCTCGATGCGGTCCTGGATCTGCTCGCGGGTCGCGGCGGCGATCGGCGGCCCCCCGCAACGACGGCGAAGTTCGCTGTGAATCCAGCCGTGCGGCTTGCCGGTGCGGTGATGGGTGGCCGACACCAATGTGTTGAGCTCGCGGCGCAGCTCGCGCAGCTGGCCATGCATCGACGGTGAGCCCGACACCGCGACCGGCGCACCCTGTGCGGCCCGTCGCTGCAGCTGCTCGTCCTGCCGGCGATGCAGCAGCGCCCGCATCTGATCGGCGTCGAGCAGCCCTGGGATGCCGAGGTAATCGGCCTCCTCGTCGCTTCCGGCCGGCGCGGCGGTGCCGAACGACGATCCGTCGAAGATGACCTGGTCCAGCTCCGCGTCGGCGCCCAGTGAGGTGAAGCCGTTGTCGGTCTCGGTCTTTTCGGTCTGCGTCCTGACGGCGGGATCACCGTCGAGGGGATCGTCGTCGGGGCGGTGCGGTTCCCCCAGCACGTGGTTGCGCTGGGCTTCCAGCTCGCTGGCGAGCTGCAGCAGATTCGGCACCGACGGCAGGAAGATGCTCGCGGTCTCGCCCGGCCGGCGCGATCGCACGAAGCGGCCGATGGCCTGGGCGAAGAACAGGGGAGTGGAGGCGCTGGTGGCGTAGATGCCGACCGAGAGCCGGGGCACGTCGACGCCTTCGGAGACCATCCGCACCGCCACCAGCCACCGGCTGGTGCCGGCGGCGAATTCGCTGATGCGCGCGGACGATCCGGGATCGTCGGACAGCACCACCGTCGGTGCCTCCGAGGTCAGCCTCGTCAGCAGGGTTGCGTAAGCGCGGGCCGCGGTGCGGTCCGAGGCGATGATCATGCCGCCGGCGTCGGGCACGTGCTCGCGTTTCTGGCGCAGCCGCTGGTCGGCGGCCGCGATCACCGCGGGCATCCATTCGCCGGCCGGGTCGAGCGCCGTGCGCCAGGCCCGCGCCGTGTGCTCGGCGGTCAGCGGCTCGCCCAGCCGCGCGGCGTGCTCCTCGCCGGCGCTGTCCCGCCAGCGCGCCTCCCCGGAGTAGGCCAGGAACACCACCGGCCGGACCACCCCGTCGGCGAGAGCCTCGGCGTAGCCGTAGGTGTGGTCGGCCTGCGAACGTCGCACGCCGTCGGCGCCCGATTCGTAGAGTACGAAAGGGATGGGGCTGTCGTCGCTGCGAAAGGGCGTGCCCGTCAAGGCGAGCCGGCGCGTCGCATCGCTGAAGGCCTCGCGGATGGCGTCGCCCCAGGTCTTGGCGTCACCGCCGTGGTGGATCTCGTCGAAGACCACCAACGTCTTGCGCTGCTCGGTGCGTACGCGGTGCAGCGTCGGATGCGCCGCGACCTGAGCGTAGGTGACCATCACGCCGTGGTACTCGCCCGACATCAGGGCATGGGAGTTGGAGAACTTCGGGTCCAGGGCGATGCCGTGCCGTGCCGCGGCCTGGGCCCACTGCACCTTGAGGTGCTCGGTGGGCACCACCACCGTGATCTGCTCGACGGCGCGCTGGCTCAGCAGTTCCGCGGCCACCCGCAAGGCGAACGTCGTCTTCCCGGATCCCGGGGTCGCCACGGCCAGGAAATCGCGCGGTTGGCCGGCCAGGTATTTCACCAACGCCCGGCGCTGCCAACCCCGCAGCGCGCGGCCGCTGTCGTCGACGGGAGACTCCGTGCGAGCGAGCGGTTGCACGGACATTTCCCCCGTTTGTTGTAATTGTCGACGCAGCCAGAGTGGTGAAGCGGTGGCTGTGAAATCTAGCACGCCAACGCTTTTCGGCGCAGTAACGACTCGGATGCGGTTACCGTGGCATGCCCGCGACGTCGCGGGTCTGCAGCCAGCCGTGGATGCGTTGCGCGACGTCAGCCCACCCCGGCTCGAGCATCATGTTGTGGCCCATCGGGAAGAATTCCGGCTCGGTCCGGTAGGCGCGCGCCGTGGCCCGCACGTCGCCGACGCTGACGAAGCCGTCGTGCTCGGCGCCGAGGACCAGGATCGGCGTGGTCACCCGACGGGTTCTGACGCGGCGGACCATCGGATCGGTCATGGCGGCGCGGATGCTTTCGGCTCCGGCGCGCTGCATGCAGGATTGGACCACCGCCTCCGGTGTGTCGGCGCAGAAGAGGTACTCGCGGGTAAGGGTGGGGGTGGCGAGGAACTTCAGCAGCGTGGGGTCGGCCCAGGCTCCCATCGTCATCGATGGTCGGCGACGCCAGACACGCACCGCCAACCTGAGCACGCCCTGCGGCGGCACGGAGCCCACCAGGACCGCCGCCGGGGCGCTGCGTGTTTCGAGGTGGCGCTGGATGACGAAGCCACCCAGCGAATGGCCTATCAGCACGGGGCCTCCGCCCAGTTCGTCGGCCACCGAACGGAGGTCGTCGATGTAGTCGGCGATGGAAACCTTGTGCAGCGGCTTGGCCGTCGGACTGGCGCCGTGTCCCCGCAGGCTCATCGCGACCGCGCGATAGCCCGCGTCGGCGAAGAAGTCCAGGAAGTGCTCCCAGCACCACGCGCCGTGCCAGCCGCCGTGCACGAAGAGCAGCGGCACCGGATGGTCTTGGCTGCAAGATCCCTTGTCGATCACCTCGAGCATGAGCTTCACCTCGTTCGGCGGCGTTTTGGTTCGCTCGACCATTCAAACCCGCTCGCCGCCTCGGCGAGACTGAAACTACGCACACCTTTATCGGCGTGTCGTGTGCGTGGTTGCAGAGTCGCGGTCGATGGGCGGTGGCGGGCCGGCCAGGCTGGACTACCACTAGGCTGGCGGGGTGTTTGAATCGCTGTCCGACCGGTTGACCGGTGCCCTTCAGGGACTACGCGGCAAGGGTCGACTGACCGACGCCGACATCGAGGCCACCACCCGCGAGATCCGGCTGGCGCTGCTGGAAGCCGACGTGTCATTGCCCGTGGTGCGCGCGTTCGTCACCCGGATCAAGGACCGCGCCCGGGGCGCCGAGGTCTCCGGTGCCCTCAACCCGGCGCAGCAGGTCGTCAAGATCGTCAACGAAGAGCTCATCGGCATCCTCGGTGGGGAGACCCGCCAGCTGGCCTTCGCCAAGACGCCGCCGACCGTGGTGATGCTCGCCGGTCTGCAGGGTTCCGGTAAGACGTCGCTGGCCGGCAAGCTGGCCGCCTGGCTGCGCGGCCAGGGGCACACCCCGCTGCTGGTGGCGTGTGACCTGCAGCGGCCCGCCGCGGTGAACCAGCTGCAAGTCGTCGGTGAGCGCGCCGGGGTACCGGTGTTCGCGCCCCACCCCGGCGAGTCCCCCGAGTCGGGGCCCGGCGACCCGGTCGCCGTCGCGGCCGCCGGCCTCGCCGAAGCCCGGGCGAAGCACCACGACGTCGTCATCGTCGACACCGCCGGCCGGCTGGGCATCGACGACGAACTGATGGCCCAGGCCGCGGCCATCCGCGACGCCGTGAATCCCGACGAAGTCCTGTTCGTCCTGGACGCGATGATCGGTCAGGACGCCGTTACCACTGCCGAGGCGTTCCGCGAGGGCGTCGGCTTCACCGGGGTGGTGTTGACCAAGCTCGACGGTGACGCCCGCGGTGGTGCCGCGTTGTCCGTCCGTGAGGTGACCGGCGTCCCAATCCTTTTCGCCTCCACCGGCGAGAAGCTCGAGGACTTCGACGTCTTCCACCCCGACCGGATGGCCGGCCGCATCCTGGGCATGGGCGACGTGCTGAGCCTGATCGAACAGGCCGAGCAGGTCTTCGACGCCGAGCAGGCCGAGGCCGCCGCCGCCAAGATCGGCACCGGCGAGCTGACGCTGGAGGACTTCCTCGAGCAGATGCTCGCCATCCGCAAGATGGGTCCGATCGGCAACCTGCTGGGCATGCTGCCCGGGGCCGGACAGATGAAGGACGCGCTGGCCCAGGTCGACGACAAGCAACTCGACCGCCTGCAGGCCATCATCCGCGGCATGACGCCCCAAGAACGGGCCGACCCGAAGATCATCAACGCGTCGCGGCGGCTGCGCATCGCCAACGGGTCCGGCGTCTCGGTGTCCGAGGTGAACCAGCTGGTGGACCGCTTCTTCGAGGCCCGCAAGATGATGTCGTCGATGCTTGGCGGCTTGGGCATCCCCGGCATGGGTCGCAAGTCGGCGACCCGAAAGGCCAAGGGCGGCAAGGGCAAGAAGGGCAAGAAGGGCGGGCGCGGCCCGACGCCGCCCAAGACCAGGAACCCGCTCGGCGCCGGAATGCCGGGCATGCCGGGCGGATTCCCCGACCTATCGCACATGCCCGAAGGCCTCAACGAGCTGCCGCCCGGGCTGGCGGACTTCGACCTGTCCAAACTCAAGTTCCCAGGCAACCCGGGACGAAACTAACCCGCCGTGCGCATGCACGTGCGAGGTGTCGGGCTGCCGGACGAGACCCCAACCGAGCTGTGGATCGTCGACGGGCGCATCAGCACCGAACCGGTCGCGAGGGCCGACACCGTCTTTGACGGCGGCTGGATCATCCCCGGCCTGGTGGACGCGCACTGCCACGTCGGGCTCGGCGAGCACGGCGAGATTCCGCTCGACGAGGCGATCGCCCAGGCCGAGATCGAACGCGACGTCGGTGCGCTGCTGTTGCGAGACTGCGGCTCACCCACCGACACCCGCAGCCTCGACGACCACGAGGATCTGCCACGCATCATCCGGGCCGGAAAACATCTGGCCCGGCCCAAGCGGTATGCGGCGGGTTTCTCACGCGAGCTGGAAGACGAGTGGCAACTGCCCGAGGCGGTGGCGGAAGAGGCGCGGCGTGGCGATGGCTGGATCAAGCTGGTCGGCGACTGGATCGATCGCAGCGTCGGCGACCTCGCCCCGCTGTGGTCCGACGACGTGCTCAAGGCCGCCATCGACACCGCACACACCCATGGCGCCCGGGTCACCGCGCACGTCTTCAGTGAGGACGCGCTGCCGGGGCTGGTCAAGGCCGGCATCGACTGCATCGAACACGGCACCGGCCTCACCGATGACACCATCGCGCTGATGGTCGAGCACGGAACCGTTTTGGTCCCCACGCTGGTCAACATCGTCGAGAATTTCCCGGGTATCGCCGACGCCGCCGCCGCGAAGTATCCGACCTACGCCGCCCACATGCGCGACCTGCATGCACGCGGCCTGTCGCGGATCGCCGCGGCCCGTGATGCGGGCGTGCCGATCTACGCCGGCAGTGACGCCGGCACCATGGTCGCGCCCGGGCGCATCGCCGACGAGATCGAAGCGCTCAAGGGCATCGGACTGAGCCCGACCGATGCGTTGGGCGCGGGGTGCTGGGACGCCCGTCGCTGGCTGGGCCGCCCCGGGCTGGATCACGGCGCATCCGCCGACCTGCTGTGCTACGCGGACGATCCGCGGTCGGGCGCGGCCGCGCTGCACCGTCCGGACCTGGTGATTTTGCGTGGCAAGGCGTTCCGCTCGCCGACGTAGCCCGGAATCGGGCCTGTTCACGGGGCTGACACGCCGAATTCCAGAAAAGATTGCGAGTGCTTGCTATCTATGTTACGTTCCATGTCACCATGACGACTGGAGGCAAAAGTGGCTTACGACGTGATCATTCGCGAAGGGCTGTGGTTCGACGGCACCGGCAGCGCGCCGCAGACCCGCACGCTGGGTATTCGTGACGGCGTGGTGGCCACTGTGTCGGACGGGCCGCTGGATGAGACGGGCTGCCCCGAGGTGATCGACGCGGCCGGCAAGTGGATCGTGCCCGGCTTCATCGACGTGCACACCCACTACGACGCCGAGGTGCTGCTGGACCCGGGTCTGCGGGAGTCCGTGCGGCACGGTGTCACCACCGTGTTGCTCGGGAACTGCTCGTTGTCGACGGTCTACGCCAGCTCCGAGGACGCCGCCGACCTCTTCAGCCGCGTCGAGGCCGTGCCCCGCGAGTTCGTCTACGGCGCGCTGCAGGACAAGACGTGGTCCACCGCGGCCGAATACATCAAGGCGATCGACGCCCTCCCGCTCGGGCCGAATATCGGCTCGCTGCTTGGCCATTCGGACCTGCGGACCGCGGTGCTCGGGCTCGACCGGGCCACCGACGCCACCGTCTCGCCCACCGCCGCCGAGCTGGAGCAGATGGCGGCCCTGCTCGAGGAGGCGCTCGACGCCGGGGTGCTCGGCATGTCGGGGATGGATGCGGCCATCGACAAGCTCGACGGTGAGCGCTTCCGGTCGCGGGCGCTGCCGTCCACCTTCGCGACCTGGCGCGAGCGCCGCAGGCTCATCAAGGTGCTGCGCAAGCGCGGCCGCATGCTGCAGAGCGCGCCCAACGTGGCGAAGCCGTCGTCCGGAATGCTCTTCTTCCTGGCCAGCAGCCGGATCCTCAACCGCGGCAAGGGCGTTCGCATGAGCATGCTGGTATCCGCCGATGCCAAGTCGATGCCGCTGTCGGTATACGTCTTCGGCCCG
The DNA here is from genome assembly GCF_001665645.1 of Mycobacterium sp. 852002-30065_SCH5024008. Classification (NCBI taxonomy): domain Bacteria; kingdom Bacillati; phylum Actinomycetota; class Actinomycetes; order Mycobacteriales; family Mycobacteriaceae; genus Mycobacterium; species Mycobacterium sp. 852002-30065_SCH5024008. Next base: position 11,892 of record NZ_LZSZ01000177.1, read on the forward strand.
GGGACCCGCTTGCTGAACAAGCTGCTGGGCGCCAGCGTGCGATTCCAGCATCTGCCGGTGCCGTTCGAGTTGTACTCCGACGGAATCGATCTGCCGGTCTTCGAAGAGTTCGGCGCCGGAACGGCCGCCCTGCACCTGCGGGACCAGTTGGAGCGCAACGAGTTACTGGCCGATAAGGAATACCGCCGGAAGTTCCGCAAGGAGTTCGACCGGATCAAACTCGGACCGTCGTTGTGGCACCGCGACTTCCACGACGCGGTAATCGTCGAGTGCCCCGATGAATCGTTGATAGGCAAGAGCTTTGGGGCCATCGCCGACGAGCGCAAGCTGCACCCGCTCGACGCGTTCCTGGACGTGCTCGTCGAGAACGGCGAACGCAACGTCCGGTGGACGACCGTCGTGGCCAACCACCGCCCAAAGTTGCTCAACGCGCTCGCCAATGAGGGCAGCGTGCACATGGGCTTCTCGGATGCCGGTGCGCACCTGCGCAACATGGCCTTCTACAACTTCCCGGTGAAACTGCTCAAGCGGGTCCGGGACGCCCACCGCGCCGGCACACCGTTCATGTCCACCGAGCAGGCGGTGCATCGCCTGACCGGCGAACTCGGCGAGTGGTTCGGCGTCGACGCCGGCACGCTGCGGCAGGGCGACCGCGCGGACTTCGTGGTGATCGACCCGGCCGGCCTCAACGAAGCGGTCGAGGGCTACTACGAGGAGGAGGTGCCGTTCTACGGGGGCTTGCGGCGCATGGTCAATCGCAACGACGACGCCGTCGTCGCGACCGGTGTGGGCGGCGCCGTCGTCTTCCGCGGTGGCCAGTTCAGGGACGGCTACGGCCGGACCGTGAAATCGGGCCGCTACCTGCGCGCGGGCCAGCGGCACCGGGGCCGGAGCGCCCTGAAAATCGGGGGCTGACGTGGCCAGAACACAGCAGCAGCGTCGGGAAGAGACCGTGGGACGGCTTCTCGACGCCTGCATCGCCACCATCATCGAGGTCGGATACGCCCGGGCGTCGGCGGCCGTGATCACCAAGCGCGCCGGGGTGTCGGTGGGCGCCCTGTTCCGGCACTTCGAGACGATGGGCGATTTCATGGCCGCCACGGCGTCGGAGGTGCTGCGTCGGCAGCTCGAGACGTTCACCAAGCGGGTCGCCGAAATACCGGCCGATCGGCCGGCGCTCGAAGCCGCCCTGGCGATACTCCGCGACATCACCGCCGCCCCGAGCAATGCCGTGCTGTACGAACTGTTGGTCGCCGCGCGCACCGACGAAAAGCTCAGGGCCACTTTGCAAACCGAGCTGCGCCAGTACTCGGCGAAGATTCACGATGCCGCCCGTACGCTGCCCGGGGCCGAAAGCTTCCCCGAGGAAACGTTCCCGGTTCTGGTCGCGTTGCTGACCAACGTGTTCGACGGGGCCGCGGTGGTGGAGGGGGTGCTGCCACAGCCGCAGATCGCCGAGCAACGGATCCCGATGCTGATGACGCTGCTGTCCGCGGCGGCGCCGGACGCGGGCCTGGCGGGATAGCTACAGCGAGCCGATGCTGGACTGCGGGCTCTGCGCGAATCCCCAGTCGAACAACGTCGCCGCCTGGTCCCAGTACGTCGGGCCGCCCTCTTTGAGCAGCCCGTACATCATGGCGATGACCAGCCGGCGGCCACCGCGGGCGGCGGCCCCGACGAAGGTCTTGCGGGCCGCGTTGGTGAACCCGGTCTTGCCGCCGATCGCGCCGGGGTAGCGCTGCAACAGCTCGTCCTGATTGGTGATCGGTTGATCCCCGTGATCGCCGGGGAACATCGCCGACGGCTCGGCAGTGATCTGCGCGAACACCGGGTTGGCCATCGCGGCGCGGAAGATGACGGCCAGGTCGTGCGCGGTCGATGACCCGGATCCACCGGGCCCGTCGAGCCCGGACGGCGTCGCGGCATGGGTGCTCGTCGCGCCGAGCGACGCGGCCTTGGCGTTCATCTTGGCGACCGTGACGTCGGGCCCGCCCAGCATGTGCGCCAGCGTGTTGGCGGCGTCGTTACCCGAGACCAGCAGCAGGCCGTCGAGAAGCTGACGCGCGGTGTAGGTGCGGCCCGGTTTGATGCCGACGCAATTGCATTCCACCTGGGTGTCGGCGGCGTCGGCGACGACGGTGGAGTCCAGGCTCACCGAGTCGAGGACCACCTGGGCCAGCAGCGTCTTGATGGTGCTAGCTGGCGGGTGGGCCACGTTCTGGTCGCGGCCGGCCAGCACCTGACCGGTGTCGAGATCGGCGACGATCCAAGTCTGGGCCGGGCCGTCCGGGATCGGCACCGAGCCCACCGGCTGCATGCTGTCGGCCCAGGCCGTGGGGACGGTCGCACCGCACGCCCCCACCGTGAGCAGGGCCGCGGCTGCGGCCATGACCTTGCGCATGGGCCGAAAGTCTAACTTCCGGGCCTGTTCGGCGTCGATTTTCAGTACTGTCCGATGCATGTTGAGCCTGGCCGAGATTTCCGACCGCTTAGAGATCCAGCAGCTTCTGGTGGACTATTCCACCGCCATTGACCAGCGCCGATTCGACGACCTCGACCAGGTGTTCACGGAAGACGCGTACATCGACTACACCGCACTCGGCGGCATCGAGGGCCACTACCCGGAGGTCAAGAAGTGGCTGTCGGAGGTGCTGCCGAACTTCCCGGTGTATGCGCACATGCTGGGCAACTTCTCGGTGCGGATCGACGGGGATAAGGCCTCCTCGCGGGTGATCTGCTTCAACCCGATGGTGCTCGGCGGGGACAAGGATCAGGTGTTGTTCTGCGGGCTCTGGTACGACGACGAGTTCGTCCGTACGCCCGAGGGCTGGCGGATGACCCGCCGGGTCGAGACCAAGGTCTTCCAGAAGGTCATGTAGGCCGGGACGATCGAGCGGATTTCTGGCGCGGCACCCCGTTCTGGCACAATGGGCGGCTGTCCACCGAGCGATTACGCATCGCTTGGTGGTCATACACGCGAGGCAAAACCGGATCCGGGCATCCCGCCCCGATCGCTGAATTGCAGCGTGACACACACAGGAGAACCCGCTTAACCATGGCTGTGAAGATCAAGCTGACTCGGCTTGGCAAGATCCGCAATCCCCAATACCGCATCGCCGTCGCCGACGCGCGCACGCGGCGCGACGGTCGCTCCATCGAGGTCATCGGCCGCTACCACCCGAAGGAAGACCCGAGCCTCATCGAGATCAACTCCGAGCGCGCGCAGTACTGGCTGTCCGTGGGCGCTCAGCCCACCGAGCCCGTCCTCAAGCTGCTGAAGATCACCGGCGACTGGCAGAAGTTCAAGGGCCTGCCGGGCGCCGAGGGCCGCTTGAAGGTCGCCCCCCCGAAGCCCAGCAAGCTCGAGCTGTTCAACGCCGCGCTGGCGGAGGCCGAGGGCGGTCCCACCACCGAGGCCGCGAAGCCGAAGAAGAAGTCGCCCGCCAAGAAGGCCGCCAAGGCGGCCGAGCCGGAGGCGCCGGCTGCCGCCGAGACGCCGGCGGAGACCGCCGCTGAAGCCGCGCCGGCGGAGACGGCCGCCGAGGGCGGCGAGCAGGCCGCGCCGAGCGCCGAAAGCTGACTGACGTGAGCACGGTCGTCGTTGACGCGGTGGAGCACCTGGTCCGTGGGATTGTCGACAACCCCGACGATGTCCGGGTGGACATGGTGACCAGCCGCCGCGGCAGAACTGTCGAGGTCCACGTCCATCCCGACGACCTGGGCAAGGTGATCGGTCGCGGCGGACGCACCGCGACCGCGCTGCGCACCCTGGTCGCCGGTATCGGTGGCCGCGGTATCCGCGTCGACGTGGTGGACACCGACCAGTAGCCGCTGATGGAGCTCCGTTGGAGTTGACCGTCGGGCGCGTCGCGAAAGCGCACGGGATCGGCGGCGAGGTCGTCGTCGAGATCCGCACCGACGACCCCGCGACCCGCTTCGCGCCGGGTAACACCCTGCGCGGCAAGCCATCCCGCGGTGGCGAAGAACGTGACTTCGTCGTCGAGAGCGCACGCGAGCATGGTGGGCGGCTGCTGTTGCGATTGGCCGGGGTGACGGACCGCGACACCGCCGACGCACTGCGCGGCACCTTGTTCGTCGTCGATTCCGATGATTTGCCCCCCATCGATGAGCCGGACACCTACTACGACCACCAACTCGAAGGGCTGCACGTCCGGACGGTCACGGGCCAGGACGTCGGTGTCGTCGCCGAGGTGTTGCACACCGCCGGGGGTGAGCTGTTGGCGGTGCGCCGAGGCGACGGCGGGGAAGTGTTGGTGCCGTTCGTCGGCGCGATCGTCACGTCGGTGTCGCTCGACGACCGCAGTGTGGAGATCGATCCGCCCGAGGGCCTGCTGGACCTGGCATGAGAATCGACGTCGTCACGATCTTCCCGAACTTTCTCGACCCGTTGCGACAATCCTTGCCGGGCAAGGCGATTCAATCGGGGCTGGTCGACCTGCGGGTGCACGATCTGCGTCGGTGGACGCACGACGTGCATCGCTCGGTCGACGACGCGCCGTACGGCGGTGGCCCCGGGATGGTGATGAAGGCCCCGGTGTGGGGCGAAGCGCTGGACGAGATCTGTTCGGAGCAAACCGTTTTGGTTGTGCCCACCCCCGCCGGTGCGTTGTTCACGCAGGCTGATGCCCAGCGGTGGAGCGTCGAGGAGCACCTGGTGTTCGCGTGCGGCCGCTACGAGGGCATCGACCAGCGGGTCATCGAGGATGCCGCCCGGCGGATGCGGGTCGAGGAAGTCTCGATCGGCGACTATGTCCTGCCGGGTGGGGAGTCGGCGGCGGTGGTGATGATCGAAGCCGTGGTGCGCCTGCTCGAGGGCGTCCTCGGCAATCCGGCGTCGCATCGCGAGGATTCGCACTCCCCGGCGCTGGACCGGCTGCTGGAGGGGCCCAGCTACACCAGGCCGCCGAGCTGGCGTGGGCTCGACGTTCCCGAGGTGTTGTTATCCGGCGACCACGCGCGCGTCGCCGCCTGGCGCCGGGAGGTCTCGCTGCAGCGCACCCGCGAACGCCGCCCGGAGCTGCTCGGCCCGCCCGGGCAAGAGGATTAGAGCCCGCGCCCCAGCGGGTCGATCCGGCCCTCGGGAAATATCGTCCTGACCGCCCGGGTGATGGTCTCGCGGGCGGTGGCGTCGTCGGAGTTCTGCAGCGACTGCACCACCATGATGTAGCGACGGTCCGAGCCGATCACCCCGGTCGACAAGTGCATCCAGTCGCTGCCGATGCAGCACATCCAGCCCTGCTTGACCGCCACCGGTTCGGCGTACAGCCCGTCGGGGATGCCGAAGCGTTGCGGGTAGCCGTCGAGCCCGTTCGGGGTGGACTGGGCCAGGTCGTCGACGATGACCTTCGCCTTGTCCGCCGGCAGCCCGCCCGATCCGTCGAGCAGCATCTCGTAGTAGCGGATCAGGTCGGTCGTCGTGCTCATCGTGTTCCACCAGCGTCCGTCGCTGGGCGGGGTGGTCGACGTGAGCCCGTAGCGCGCCGCGACCGCGGTGATGATGGCGTTCTCGCCGCCCTGGCCCCAGAACTTCTCCGCCGCGCCGTCGTCGGATGACTGCAACATGATGTCCAACGCCTGGCGGTCGTCCGCGCTCAGCGCGGCCTTGCCCTGCGATTCGTGTAGCAGCAGGTCGTCGGCGATGAACAGCTTGGCCACCGACGCGGTGCCGATGACCTGGCTGTTGCCGGTGGAGACCAGCTGGTGGGTCTTGCGATCGAGGATCGCCACCGAAAGGGCGGCTCCGCCGGCGGCGGCTTCGTCGGTTGCCTGCTGCACCCGCGCCTGCAGGCCGACGGGCCCCGGGTTGGTCAGCTGCGGTTCGGGCTGCGGTGGCTTGACCGCCTCGAGCATGAGCTCGGCCGACTGCGGCGGCGGCTGGCGCAGGCCTCGGTCGGGTGTGACGTAGACCGGGAGGCTGTATACCTTGGCCTGTACCTTCGCCTCGCATCCGGCGGCCACGATCAACGCCACCGCCGCTGTGGCGGTGAACAAAATCAGCGGCCGAACGCGCATTCCTCTCCTCCGACGTGGCTCCGACGCACCCAAGTGCACGGGTGTGGGCTGCATCGCGCCACCTGTCCCGGCCATTACGCAAGGTCCGGTAGCGCGTTCTGGCCCCAGTCATATGTACCATTCACCAGCGTTTTCGGCTCGTTGCGAACCGCCTCCGACGCTGTGATTTTCATGGCAAGCCTCCTGTCTGGCACAATTGACCAGTTGTCTCCAGCGGTTCCAGGCCGGCCGGGCCGCTTCTTGCCTGCTGCGAGATACGCCCAAGTTGCCCCAAACCATCGGCTTGGCGACTGCCTCACATCCGGGTGAGAGCTGTTGCCGCAGGCCGCGACCGCAAGGAAGTGTCTTCTCAGATGAACCGCCTGGACTTCGTCGACCAAGCGTCGCTGCGCGACGACATCCCGGTTTTCGGCCCGGGCGACACCGTCAACGTGCACGTCAAGGTCATCGAGGGCGCCAAGGAGCGTATCCAGGTGTTCAAGGGCGCGGTGATCCGTCGGCAGGGCGGCGGAATCCGCGAGACCTTCACCGTGCGCAAGGAGAGCTACGGCGTCGGCGTCGAGCGGACGTTTCCGGTGCATTCGCCGAACATCGACCACATCGAGGTGGTGACCCGTGGCGATGTCCGCCGCGCGAAGCTGTACTACCTGCGTGAGCTCCGCGGCAAGAAGGCCAAGATCAAGGAAAAGCGCTGAGCTGGGACGGCCGGGCGGCAGTCCCGGTCGGTTTACAGCGCCACAATCTGCGCTGGCTACTCTGATCTCGTGACCGATCCCACGGACTCATCTGAGCCCCAGTCCGCCCAGTCAGAGCCGAAGGTCTCCACCCGAATCCCGGACACGCCCGAAGGCGATTCGCCGAAGGTCCCCGAACCTGCAGAGGCGCCCGACGAGGGCGCGCCGGAGCGCACCAAGCGATCCACACTGCGGGAATTCGCGCTGCTGGCGGTGATCGCGGTGGCCCTCTACTACGTCATGTTGACGTTCGTGGCACGGCCCTACCTGATCCCGTCGGAATCGATGGAGCCGACGCTGCACGGGTGCGCCGGTTGTGTCGGTGACCGGATCATGGTCGACAAGGTCAGCTATCGCTTCGACTCACCCCGCCCCGGTGACGTCATCGTCTTCAAGGGACCGCCGAACTGGAACCTCGGGTACAAGTCGATCCGGTCCAACAACACCGTGCTGCACTGGGCACAGGACGCGCTGTCCTTCATCGGCTTCGTGCCTCCCGACGAAAACGACTTGGTCAAGCGGGTCATCGCGGTCGGCGGGCAGACGGTGCAGTGCCGGGCCGACACCGGCTTGACGGTCAACGGCAAGCCGCTCAAAGAGCCCTACCTGGATCCGGCCACCATGATGGCCGACCCGTCGGTGTACCCGTGCCTGGGCAGCGAGTTCGGGCCGGTCACCGTTCCGCAGGGGCGGCTGTGGGTGATGGGCGACAACCGGACGCACTCGGCGGATTCCCGCGCCCACTGCAACAGTGTCCCGGCCGAGGCGCTCAAGGGCGTGTTGTGCACGGGTGATCCCGCGTCGGGAACCGTGCCGGTGTCCAACGTGATCGGCAAGGCGAGGTTCATCGTGTGGCCGCCCGGGCGATGGGGTGGCGTGTCTTCGGTGAACCCCCAGCAGCATCAGTAGCCATGGCCACGACGTGGCCGCCGCGGACGGTGATCCGCAAGTCATCGGGGTTGCGGACCCTGGAGTCGGCGCTGTACCGCAGCGGCCTGGGGCCGGTGGCCGGCGTGGACGAAGTCGGCCGCGGTGCCTGCGCGGGCCCACTGGTGGTGGCGGCCTGCGTGCTGGGGCCGGGGCGCCTGGAAAGCCTTGCTGCGCTTGATGATTCGAAAAAGCTTACGGAGAGTGCCCGGGAGAAGTTGTTCCCGTTGATCCGTCGTTACGCGCTGGCCTACCACGTGGTGTTCATCCCGCCGGCCGAGGTGGACCGGCGCGGCGTGCACGTCGCCAACATCGAAGGCATGCGCCGCGCCGTGGCGGGCCTGTCGCTGCGGCCCGGTTACGTGCTCAGCGACGGATTCCGGGTGCCCGGCCTGGCGGTGCCGTCGCTCCCGGTCATCGGCGGCGACGCGGTGGCGGCGTGCATCGCCGCGGCCAGCGTGCTGGCGAAGGTCAGCCGGGACCGGCTGATGGTCGCCATGGACGCCGACCACCCGGGCTACGGCTTCGCCGAGCACAAGGGCTACAGCACTCCGGCGCACAGCACGGCGCTGACGCGGCTGGGTCCCTGCCCCGAACACCGCCATTCGTTCATCAATGTCCGGCGCGTGGCCATAGGGTCAGAAGGGTCGGGCGGCCGCGTCGTGGCCGAATGCCGACCGGACCCTCGCCCGCGCGCGGTGGATATCGGTGAGGAAAGATGGGGCCAGGATTCCCCGGGCGGAACGCCGGGGGAAGTGTTTCTCCGAGAAGGACGTCTGAACAGATGAGTGCCGAGGATCTCGAAAAGTACGAAACCGAGATGGAGCTCTCGCTGTACCGCGAATACAAGGACATCGTCGGCCAGTTCAGCTTCGTCGTCGAAACCGAGCGGCGCTTCTACCTGGCCAACAGCGTGGAGATGGTGCCCCGCAACGCCGACGGCGAGGTGTACTTCGAGCTGCGACTGTCCGACGCCTGGGTGTGGGACATGTACCGCCCGGCCCGGTTCGTCAAGCAGGTGCGGGTGGTGACGTTCAAGGACGTCAACATCGAAGAGGTGGAAAAGCCCGAGCTGCGGCTGCCGGAGTAGCCAGGCTAGCCGTCCTCCTTGTCTTCCGCGGGCGGCAGTTGGCCGCGTCTGTCGATGACTTCCCGCGCGACATCGGCCAGCTTGATGTTCAGCGTCTGGGAATGGCGCCGCAGCAGGTCGAACGCCTGCGTCTCGGTCATGTCGTGGAGCAGCATCAACATGCCGACTGCCTTGCCGATCTCGCGGTTGCTCAGTAATCCGCGGCGCAGGCTGGTGGCGTCGTCGCCCTTTGCGACCGCATTGATGGCCACGCTGGCGAACGCGGCCAGCACCGCCGCGCGCCCGGCCGATTCGGCGTCGAACACGTTGGGGGTGTCGCTGAACAGGTTGAGCGCGGCGCCCTTGCGTTTGTCCACCAGCAGCCGAAAGCCCATCGCCCCGCGCACCGGGGTTTCCGCCACCAGGACCTTCGCCAGCTGCGGCCACAGCGACGGGGTCGTCAGGTCCGGGTCGATCTGGGGGGTCTCCTCCTCGATCGCGTCGATGCACGGACCGTCCCCCGAACGCCGTTCCAGCTCGTCGATCTGCTGCGCCAGCTGGTCACTCGCGCCCACGGTGACGTAGCGGTCGCCATCGCGCACCAACAGGCTGGCGTGGTCGCATCCGCGCACAACCAGGGTGGCGGCGATGCAGATGGCCGCATACATCTGGCCGGCGTCCGAGCCCTGGTAGATGATCTCGGCCAGCGCGGCGAACACCGTCCCGGGGTCGGCCATTTCCCCGCCCGGCGTCGGCCCGCCTGCGGCCGTCGATTCGTCCGCCATGTTGTGCCTCATTCCCTGCGCATTCGGCAGTCTGACCCCCGCGTTTCGATCGCCGTAGATTATCGGTCCTGGGCGCGACCCTCACACGCTGTTCGGTGCGATTGCGACGAATCCCACGCGCCTCGACCGCCAGTCCCTGGGCCGGCGAAAGCACCCGCTGCCAATACGGGTACCCGCGCGTCTTGCACTCACCAATCGGCGCGCCCGCGGCGGCGCCCGTTGGTGACATTTCCCACCGGGGGTTTCGGCGGGCGCCCGGCGGGAAAGAGCCTTCAGGTGGGAATTACCGTCGCGGTGACAGGGCCAACCGGCGAGATCGGTATGTCCGCGGTGACTGCGCTGGAGCGTGAACCCGCCGTGGACGCCATCGTCGGGATGGCGCGCCGGCCGTTCGACCCGTCTTCGCGCGGCTGGCAGAAGACGACCTACCAGCAGGGCGACATCCTGGACCGCGAGGCCGTCGACGCGCTGGTGGCGCAGGCCGACGTGGTCATCCACCTCGCCTTCATCATCATGGGGTCGCGGGAAGAGAGCGCCCGCATCAACCTGCAGGGCACCCGCAACGTGTTCGAGGCGACGGTCGCCAGCGAGCGGACACGGCGCCTGGTGTACACCTCATCGGTGGCGGCCTACGGCTACCACGGCGACAACCCCCACCCGCTGACCGAGGACGTCCCGGCACGAGGGTCCGACGAGCACTACTACTCCGCGCAGAAGGCGGCGTGCGAGGCGCTGCTGGCCGAGATCACCAAGGACTCGCCGCTCGAGGTGTTCGTGCTGCGGCCGTGCATCGTCGCCGGGCCCAATGCCACCGTCCTGGCCGACGCCATGCCGTGGAACCAGTTGCCGGGCCCGATGCGCGCCGTGGTCAAGGCGATGCCGATTTTGAAGCCGGTCGTCCCGGACCCGGGCATCCCGTTGCAGCTGGTGCACCACGACGACGTCGCGAGCGCGATCGCGCTGGCGGCCACCACCCCGGCGCCGCCCGGGGCGTACAACATCGCCGGGGACGGCGTGGTGACGGTGGGGGATGTGGCCAGGGCGCTGGGCGGCCGCCCGGTGCGGGTGCCGGCCGTCGCGGCCTCGGCGGCGTCGGCGGCGCTGTCGCGGGTGCCGCTGGTCCCGTCCATGCTGGAATGGCTGCACACCGCGCGCACGTCGATGGTCATGGACACCACCAAAGCGCGCACCCAGCTGGGCTGGCGGCCGGTGCACTCGTCGGCGGAAACCCTGAGGGCGCTGGCTTCGGCGGTGTGACGCCGACCAGGGTAGTTTGGCTGCGTGAGGTTCCAGCGTTCGGCCGCGATCCCGGCTGACGGTGAATTCGCCTAGTGCGGCACGTAACTGCGCGCCGGCGGGTAAAGCATCTCACCGCCGGGAAAGCGATCAGCCGGCCGGAGACGCTGGTCGTCGAGGAGCCGCTGGAGATCCGGGTGAACGGCGCGGCGGTCACCGTGACGATGCGCACCCCGGGTGCGGATTTCGAACTGGCCCAAGGCTTTCTGCTCACCGAGGGGATCATCACCGGCCGCGACGACGTGCTGACCATCCGGTATTGCGGCGGCGCCGTCGAGGGCACGAACACCTATAACGTGCTCGACGTGACACTGGCCGCCGGCGTCACGGTGCCGACCCTCGACGTGACCCGCAACTTCTACACCACCTCGTCGTGCGGGGTGTGTGGCAAGGCGTCGCTGGACGCCGTGCGGCTGATCGGCCGCTTCTCGCCCGGCGCGGACCCCGCCCCCGTCGCGGCGGCCACCCTCGAGGCGATGCCCGACCAATTGCGTTCGGCACAAAAGGTTTTCGACAGCACCGGCGGGCTGCACGCCGCGGCGCTGTTCAGCGTCGACGGCACCATGCTGGCGGTGCGGGAGGACGTCGGCAGGCACAACGCGGTCGACAAGGTCATCGGCTGGGCGCTGGAAAATCGGCGGGTGCCGCTGGTCGGCTCGGTGCTGCTGGTCAGTGGGCGGGCCTCCTTCGAGTTGACGCAAAAAGCTGTGCTGGCCGGGATTCCGGTGCTTGCCGCCGTGTCCGCGCCGTCATCGCTGGCGGTCTCGCTGGCCGAGGAGTCGGGCATCACGCTGGTGGCGTTCCTGCGGGAGGACTCGATGAACATCTACACCAGGGCGGACCGAATCGGCTAGTCGTTTGCGGCCGGTTGTGGATGTAGACGGCACCGGGGATAACCGGCCGTCGCGGATGGATCGCAGGTGTCGCTGCGGCCCGCCGTGTCGGGGTCCTCGAGCACATTGGCTCCCATGACGACCGAAACGACTTTGACTCGGGCCCAACTCGGGGCGATGGGTGAGGCGCTCGCCGTGGATCACCTGAAGAGGATGGGATTGTCGATCCTGCAGCGTAACTGGCGCTGCCGCTACGGCGAACTCGACGTCATCGCCTGCGACGAGGCCATCCGCACGGTGGTGTTCGTCGAGGTGAAAACCCGTACCGGGGACGGCTACGGCGGGCTGGCGTACGCGGTCACCGAGCGTAAGGTTCGCCGGCTGCGCCGACTGGCCGGCCTGTGGCTGGCCGGCCAGGACGAGCGCTGGGCGGCGCTACGGATCGACGTGATCCGGGTGCGGATCGGTCGCCGGCGCATACCGGAGATCACCCATCTGCAAGGGATCGGCTGATGGCGCTGGGTCGCGCGTTCTCTGTCGCCGTGCGCGGGGTGGACGGCCAAATCGTGGAGATCGAAGCCGACATCACCTCCGGACTGCCGGGCGTGCATCTGGTGGGTCTGCCCGACGCCGCCCTGCAGGAGTCCCGTGACCGGGTCAGGGCGGCGGTCGCCAATTGTGGCAACAGCTGGCCGATGGCGCGGCTCACGCTGGCGCTGTCCCCGGCGACGCTGCCCAAGATGGGCTCCGTCTACGACATCGCCCTGGCCGCTGCCGTCCTGTCGGCGCAACGGAAGAACCCGTGGGACCGCCTGGAGAAGACGGTGCTGCTGGGGGAGCTGTCGCTGGACGGACGGGTCCGGCCGGTGCGCGGCGTACTGCCGGCGGTGCTGGCCGCCAAACGCGACGGCTGGCCGGCCGTCGTCGTCCCGGTGGACAACCTGGCCGAGGCCAGCCTGGTCGACGGCATCGACGTCTGGGGCGTGCGCACGCTGGGGCAGCTGCAGAAGTGGCTCAGCGGGTCCGCCGCTCTGGTCAACAGGATCACCGCGACGGCCACCCCACTCGAGGCCTCGGCGGATCTCTCCGATGTGGTGGGGCAGACGCAGGCGCGCTTCGCGGTGGAGGTCGCCGCCGCCGGGTCGCATCACCTTATGCTCACCGGCCCGCCGGGCGTCGGCAAAACCATGCTCGCGCAACGGCTTCCGGGCCTGTTACCGCCGCTGTCGGACAGCGAGTCGCTGGAAGTCACCGCAATCCACTCCGTGGCCGGGCTGCTGTCGGGGGACACGCCGCTGATCACCACGCCGCCGTTCGTTGCGCCACATCACAGCTCCAGCGTGGCGGCGCTCGTCGGCGGCGGTTCAGGCATGGCGCGCCCGGGCGCGGTCAGCCGCGCGCACCGTGGGGTGCTCTTCCTCGACGAATGCGCCGAAATCAGCGTCAGCGCGCTCGAGGCATTGCGAACGCCATTGGAAGACGGGGAGATTCGGCTCGCCCGACGCGATGGGGTGGCCTGTTACCCGGCCCGGTTCCAGCTGGTGTTGGCGGCCAACCTGTGCCCGTGCGCGCCCGCCGATCCGCAGGACTGCATTTGCGCGGCGGCGGCCAAGCGTCGCTATCTGGGCAAGCTGTCCGGGCCGCTGCTCGACCGGGTGGACCTGCGGGTGGAGATGCATGCGGTGCGCGCGGGCGCCTTCGCGGGCACCGAAGCCGAATCGACGGCACATGTTCGCCAGCGGGTGGCGCAGGCCCGCGCGGCCGCGGCCGAGCGGTGGCTGCCGCACGGATTCCGTACCAACGCCGAAGTGAGCGGGGTGCTGTTGCGCCGCAAGTTCCGGCCCGGCAACGCCGCGATGACGCCGCTACAGCAAGCGCTGGACCGGGGGCTGCTCAGCATCCGCGGCCTGGACCGCACCCTGCGGGTCGCGTGGAGCCTGGCCGACTTGGCCGGGGGGGTATCGCCCGGACCCGCGGAGGTCGCGGCCGCGCTCAGCTTCCGGCAGCCGGGAGCGCGGCGATGAGCGCCGGACCCGGGTCACCAGTACGCCTTCGTCAGCCAGTCGTTGTGCCCGCCCCGGACCGCAATCGCGACGGTCACCAGGACGGCGAACGCCCTGGCGAACTGGGCCATCGCGCGGCCGCCCTCGCCGCGCTGTTCCATGTCGCGCAGCGCCACGGACGCGAGGGCGCCGCTCAAGATGGGAATGGGCAAGCCGCACCAACTGACCAGGCTCAAAGCGAACGCCGCGATCGCCCACGGGTTTACGGGGCGGGCGGGCGCGGCGAGCTGGGTCGGCTGGCAGACGATCATTGTTCGCTCCGTTCCTTGCCGGCGGCGCGATGCCGAATGGGGGTCGACGACAACACATTCGCGTACGGGGCTATACGGATCCTTGGCGAATTCTTGGACCCCGGAGCCCGGCGATGCTGACCGCGGTCGACGGTCCCGTGCTGCGCGCGTGGGCATACCTGTCCCGGGTGGCCGAGCCGCCCTGCGCCGAGCTCGCCAGCCTGGTGCGATGTGTTGGTCCGGTGGAGGCGGCCGACCGGGTCCGCCGTGGACTGGTGGACGACGGCCTGGCGCGGCACACCGAAGCGCGGCGCGAAATCGACTGCGCCGCCGCCGACCTCGAGCTGCTCGCCCGCCGGGGCGGACGGTTGATCACCCCCGACGACGACGAGTGGCCGCTGCTGGCGTTCGCCGCGTTCGGGAATCTCCCGGCGAAAGCTCGCGGCGGGGCGCCGATGGTGTTGTGGGCGCAGGGCACGACCCGGCTCGACGAGGTCGCGCACCGCGCCGCCGCCGTGGTGGGCACACGGGCGGCGACGGCGTATGGCGAGCAGGTGGCCGAGGACCTTGCGGCGGGGCTGGCGCAACGCGAGGTCGCGGTCGTCTCCGGTGGCGCCTACGGCATCGACGGCGCGGCGCACCGGGCGGTGCTGAACGCGGACGGAATCACCGTGGCCGTTCTCGCCGGCGGGCTCGACATTCCGTATCCGGGTGGCCACGCGGCGTTGCTGCACCGCGTGGGGCAACACGGGCTGCTCTTCACCGAATACCCGCCCGGTGTCCGGCCGGCCCGCCACCGATTCCTGACCCGCAATCGCCTGGTGGCCGCCGTCGCGGGGGCCGCGGTGGTGGTGGAAGCCGGCCTGCGCAGCGGCGCCGCGAACACTGCCGCCTGGGCGAGGGCGCTGGGCCGGGTGGTGGCCGCCGTGCCCGGGCCCGTGACGTCGTCCGCGTCGGCCGGGTGCCATGCGCTGCTGCGCAACGGCGCCGAACTGGTGACCCGGGCCGACCACGTCGTCGAGCTGATCGGCCGCATCGGCGAGCTGGCGGCCGAGGAACCGCGCCCGGCGTCGGCGCTCGACGGGCTCAGCGACGACGAGCGCCGGGTGTACGAGGCGCTGCCGGGCCGCGGCGCCGCCACCGTCGAGCAACTCGCGGTCGCGTCGGGGCTGGCGCCCGAGCGGGTGTTGGGGCCGCTGGCGATCCTTGAGCTGGCCGGGTTGGTGCAGCGCCGCGAGGGCAAGTGGCGACTTTTCCGGGCCGCAACGGGTCAAGCTGCATCGACGACGCGGCTCGTATAGTCGACGGGGGTCGGGCGGGGACAGGAGGACAAGTGGCGGGTCGACCTTTGCAACGCTTCGAGGTTGTCGATACCAAGGAGCTCACACCGCACATGGTCGCGGTCGTGCTGGGCAGCAAGGACTTCGACGCCTTCGTGCCCAGCAAATTCACCGACTCCTACGTCAAGTTGGCGTTCGTCGCCGATGACGTCGACGTCGCGGACCTGCCCCAGCCGCTGACCCTGGACAGCTTCGCCGGCCTGCCCCCCGAGAAGAGGCCGTCGGTCCGGACCATGACCGTCCGGCACGTGGACGCGGCGGCCGGCGAAATCACGCTGAACATCGTCGTGCACGGCGAGCACGGGATCGCGGGCCAATGGGCCGCGGCGGCTCAGCCCGGCCAGCGGATCTACCTGATGGGCCCCGGCGGCGCCTACACACCCGATCCCGCCGCCGATTGGCATCTGCTGGCAGGCGACGAATCGGCGCTTCCGGCCATCGCCGCGGCGCTGGAGGCGTTGCCTCCCAGCGCCGTTGGCAAGGCGTTCATTGAGGTAGCGGGCCAGGAAGACGAGATTCCGCTGACCGCGCCGGAAGGCGTCGAGGTGCATTGGGTCTATCGCGGCGGGCGGGCCGATCTGGTCCCCGAGGACCGCGCGGGCGACCACGCCCCGCTCATCGAGGCGGTCACCACCACGCCGTGGCTGCCCGGTCAGGTACACGTCTTCATTCACGGCGAGGCGCAAAGCGTCATGCACAATCTGCGGCCCTACATCCGCAAGGAGCGCGGCGTGGACGCCAGGTGGGCGTCGTCCATCTCGGGTTACTGGCGTCGCGGCCGCACCGAAGAGACGTTTCGGCAATGGAAGAAAGAACTGGCCGAGGCGGAGGCCGGGGCCTCCTAGCGGATTCGTCGGCTTGAACGCCGGCTGGCATCCTCTACTCCCATGGCGCATTTCGGGGACTACCAGAACGAGATCTACTTCAAGGGCCTGGGCGGGATCGCGCCCGCGCTGCCGATGGCCTTCGCGGCGCTGGAAGCCCGGGCCGAGCGGGCCATGTCGCCGTCGGTGTGGTCCTACGTCACCGGTGGTGCCGGCGACGAGCGCACCCAGCGGGCCAATCGCGAGGCCTTCGACGGCTGGGGCTTGATGGCCCGCATGTTCGTCGGCGCCGCCGAGCGCGACCTGTCGGTGGAGATGTTCGGCCTGACGCTGCCGTCGCCGGTGTTCATGGCCCCGATCGGCGTCATCGGCATCTGTTCTCAAAACGGCCACGGCGACCTGGCCACCGCGCAAGCCGCAGCGGCCACCGGCGTCCCGATGGTCGTTTCCACCCTGACCGCCGACCCGTTGGAAGACGTTGCCGCCCAGTTCGGCGACACCCCCGGCTTTTTCCAGCTCTACACGCCGAAGAATCGCGAGCTCGCCGCCAGCCTGGTGCAGCGGGCGGAGGCCGCCGGCTACAAGGGCATCGTCGTCACGCTCGACACCTGGATTCCCGGTTGGCGCCCGCGCGACCTCACCACGGCCAACTTTCCGCAGTTGCGGGGATTGTGCCTGAGCAACTACACCAGCGATCCGGTCTTTCGCGCCGGCTTGCAGCGGCCGCCCGAGGAGGACCCGCAAGCCACTGTGCTGCAGTGGATCACGACGTTCGGCAATCCGTTGACGTGGGACGACCTTCCCTGGCTGCGGTCGCTGACCAAGCTGCCGCTCATCATCAAGGGCATCTGCCATCCCGACGACGCCCGGCGCGCCAAGGACGGCGGCGTCGACGGCATCTACTGCTCCAACCACGGTGGCCGGCAGGCCAACGGCGGCCTGCCCGCGCTTGATTGCCTGCCGGGTGTGGTCGAGGCCGCCGACGGTCTTCCGGTGCTGTTCGACTCCGGGGTCCGCAGCGGTGCCGACATCATCAAGGCGCTCGCGCTGGGCGCGACCGCGGTGGGCATCGGCCGCCCGTACGCGTACGGCCTGGCGCTCGGTGGGGTCGACGGCATCGTGCACGTGCTGCGGATGATGCTGGCCGAAGCCGACCTGATCATGGCCGTCGACGGATATCCCCAGCTCAAAGATCTCACCCCGGACACACTTCGGCGCGTCGACTGACAACCGCCCGCCCATGTCTGCGAGCGTGGGGGAGTGCCGGACAGCGAATCGATCCTCGAGGAGTTCGACGAATACCTGTCGCTGCAATGCGGCCGGTCAGCGCACACCCGTCGGGCCTACCTCGGCGACGTGCGCTCGCTGCTGACCTTTCTCGACGACCGCGGCGCCGGGCTGGACGGATTGAGCCTGCCGCTCTTGCGCTCGTGGTTGTCGGCCTCGGGGGCCGCCGGCGCGGCCCGCACGACGCTGGCCCGTCGCACCTCGGCGGTCAAGGCGTTCACCGCTTGGGCCGCGCGGCGCGGCCTGCTGGCCGCGGACCCGGCGGTCCGGCTGCAGGTGCCCAAGGCGCACCGCACCCTGCCGGCGGTGCTGCGCCAAGACCAGGCTCTCGACGCGATGGCTGCCGCGAAATCCGGTGCCCAACAAGGTGATCCGATGGCATTGCGGGACCGGCTGATCGTCGAGATGCTGTATGCCACCGGGATCCGCGTGAGCGAACTGTGCGGCCTGGACCTCGACGATGTGGACGCCGGGCATCGGCTGATCCGGGTATTGGGTAAGGGCAACAAGCAGCGCACCGTGCCGTTCGGGACACCGGCCGCCGAGGCGCTGCGCGCCTGGCTGGACGAGGGGCGGCCCGCCCTGGTGGCCGCCGAGTCGGGGCCGGCGCTGCTGCTGGGTGCGCGAGGGCGGCGGCTCGACGTCCGCCAGGCCCGCACCGTCGTGCACGAGACGGTGTCGGCGGTGGACGGCGCGCCCGACATGGGGCCGCACGGCCTGCGGCACAGCGCGGCCACGCACCTGCTGGAAGGCGGCGCCGACCTGCGCGTCGTGCAGGAACTGCTCGGCCATTCGAGCCTGGCGACCACCCAGCTCTACACCCATGTCGCCGTCTCGCGGTTGCGGGCGGTGCATGATCAGGCCCACCCGCGGGCATGACGCCCGCCCTCATCCCTGCAGCGGCTTGAGCCGGATCGGCGTCGACTTCACCAAACCCAGCGGATCCACATAGTGGGCGCCCGACGCCGGACCCCACATCGCGCCCCAGTGCAGGCACGCCGCGGGCCGGCAGCCGGGATGGCCGGCCACCAGCTCGCCGATCACGGTCTGGGCCGTTACCGGCTGGCCCACCCGAACAGCCGCCCGGACCGGCTCGTAGCTGGTGCGCAGCCCGCCCGGGTGGGCCAGCGAAACCACCGGCCGCCCCGCCAGCTGCCCGGCGAACACCACGGTGGCGGTGCCCGCCGCATACACCGGCTGACCTGCAGCCCCGGGCAGATCCACGCCCCGATGCCCGGGTTTCCAGTTCGGTGACGGGGCGTCGAATCCGCGGGCGACGGCCGGGGGCGGGCGCAACGGCCAATCCAGGCGAGCGTCGTCCGCAACCGCCGGCACCGCGCTGAGCACCGCCAGGCACAGCATCAGCCGCAAAACCCGTCGCATCGGCTCAGTTCATTGCCCCGCCTGCGCCCACACCACTCAGGGCGGGTCGGTGCTGTGCAAAACCACCAGCTGAGTCGGTGTAAACTCCTGGTCGCAGCTCGTTCGCGGGCTGACTTCGCGCGTCCGCCCCGCGTCTCCCGTTCCACAAGGAGTTCGCATCGCATGCCGGGCGGTCCCTTAACAGGGTCCGGCATCGCAGCAGGCGCCAGGGCCCGGCTTCACCCGATGCCGGGCGACAACCGACACAAGTTAGGCACGAGCATGGCCGTCGTAACCATGAAACAGCTGCTGGACAGCGGCACTCACTTCGGGCACCAGACCCGTCGTTGGAATCCCAAGATGAAGCGGTTCATCTTCACCGACCGCAACGGCATCTACATCATCGACCTACAGCAGACGCTGACCTACATCGACAAGGCGTACGAGTTCGTCAAGGAGACCGTCGCCCACGGCGGCAGCGTGATGTTCGTCGGCACCAAGAAGCAGGCACAGGAATCCGTCGCGGCCGAGGCGACCCGCGTCGGCATGCCCTACGTGAACCAGCGCTGGCTGGGCGGCATGCTGACCAACTTCTCCACGGTGCACAAGCGCCTGCAGCGCCTCAAGGAGCTCGAGGCGATGGAGCAGACCGGCGGCTTCGAGGGCCGCACCAAGAAAGAAATCCTGATGCTGACCCGGGAGAAGAACAAGCTGGAGCGCAGCCTGGGCGGTATCCGCGACATGGCCAAGGTGCCGTCGGCGATCTGGGTCGTCGACACGAACAAAGAGCACATCGCCGTCGGCGAGGCCCGCAAGCTGGGCATCCCGGTCATCGCGATCCTGGACACCAACTGCGACCCCGACGAGGTCGACTACCCGATCCCCGGGAACGACGACGCGATCCGCTCGGCAGCGCTGCTGACCAAGGTGATCGCCTCCGCGGTTGCCGAGGGCCTGCAGGCCCGCGCCGGCGTTGGCCGCACCGACGGCAAGCCCGAGGTTGAGGCCGCCGAGCCGCTGCCCGAATGGGAGCAGGAACTGCTGGCCTCCGCTGCTGCCAGCGCCCCCACCGATGTCGCTGCGGGCGCACCCGAATCGACCCCTGAACCCTCCTAAGGAAGGCTGATCATTGGCCAACTTCACCGCCGCCGACGTCAAGAAGCTTCGGGAGCTCACCGGCGCCGGCATGCTCGACTGCAAGAACGCGCTGGCCGAGAGTGACGGCGACTTCGACAAGGCCGTCGAGGCGTTGCGCATCAAGGGCGCCAAGGACGTCGGTAAGCGCGCCGAGCGCGCCACGGCCGAAGGTCTGGTCGCGGCCAAGGGTGGCGCGCTGATCGAGCTGAACTCCGAGACCGACTTCGTCGCCAAGAACGCCGAGTTCCAGAAGCTCGCCGATGACATCGTCGCGGCGGCTTCCGAATCCAAGGCCACCGATGTCGAGGCGCTCAAGGCTGCCGCTACGGGCGGTAAGACGGTCGAGCAGGCCATCGCCGACCTGTCGGCCAAGATCGGCGAAAAGCTCGAGTTGCGCCGTGTCGCGTACTTCGACGGCACCGTCGAGGCCTACCTGCACAAGCGGGCGGCGGACCTGCCACCCGCTGTCGGCGTGCTGGTGGAATACAGCGGCTCCGACGTCGAGGCCGCGCACTCGGTCGCGCTGCAGATCGCCGCGCTCAAGGCGCGCTTCCTGTCGCGCGACGACGTCCCCGAGGACGTCGTGGCCAGCGAGCGCCGCATCGCCGAGGAGACGGCCAAGGCCGAGGGCAAGCCGGAGCAGGCGCTGCCCAAGATCGTCGAAGGCCGGCTGAACGGCTTCTTCAAGGACTCCGTGCTGCTGGAGCAGCCCTCGGTGTCCGACAGCAAGAAGACGGTCAAGGCCCTGCTCGACGAAGCCGGCGTGACGGTGACGCGGTTCGTGCGCTTCGAGGTGGGCCAGGCCTAAGCCCCGCGCGGGCGCGGGCTAGCGTCGGTTACATGCGACACGTGCATGCGTTCGGTGACGACGCCCTCGGTGATCTGGACGCGGTCGGCCTCGCCCACGCGATACAGGCCGGCTGGGTCAGCAGGGCGGAGGTGGTCGAGGCCGCCATCGCCCGCACCGAGGCCGTCGATCCGATCCTCAACGGCCTGGCCTATGCGGCCTTCCAGCAGGCCAGGACCGCCCCCGCGGCGAACGGCTTCTTCGACGGCGTCCCGACGTTCCTCAAGGACAACGTCGACATCGCCGGCCAGCCGACGATGCACGGCACCGACGCGTGGACGCCGTGGAATGCCACCTCCGACGGCGCATTCACCCGGTTGTTCCTGGCCACCGGGCTGGCCCCGGTGGGCAAGACGCAGTTGTCGGAATTCGGTTTCAGCGCGTCGGCCGAACACCCCCGGCTGGGGCCGGTCCGCAACCCGTGGAACACCGACTACAGCGCCGGCGCATCCTCATCGGGCTCGGCTGCGTTCGTTGCCGCCGGCGTGGTGCCGATCGCCCACGCCAACGACGGCGGCGGCTCCATCCGCATCCCTGCCGCCTGCAACGGGCTTGTCGGGCTGAAGCCGTCGCGTGGGCGGCTACCGCTGGACGCCCACCTGCGCCGGATGCCGGTGGGCATCGTCGCCAACGGTGTGGTGACCCGTTCGGTGCGTGACACGGCGGCGTTCTACCGGGAGGCCGAACGAATTTGGCGTAATCCGAAACTGGCACCGGTCGGCGACGTCGCCGGGCCCGGCAGGCAGCGGCTGCGGATCGCCGTGCTGACCCGTTCGGTGCAACGCGACTGCAGCCCCCAGGTGCGCGAGCTGGCGCTGAAGTCCGCCGGCCTTCTCGAGGAGCTGGGGCACCGCGTCGAATACCTCGACGAGCCCCCGGTGCCGGCCAGCTTCGTCGACGATTTCGTCCTTTACTGGGGATTTCTCGCGCTGGCCCAGGTGCGCAGCGGGCGGCACATGTTCGGCAAGACGTTCGACCGCGGCCGGCTGGACAGTCTGACGCTCGGGCTGGAGCGACACACCGCCCGCAACATTCATCGGCTGCCGCTGGCGATCATGCGCCTGCGCCGAATCCGCATGCGTACCGCACAATTCTTCGGTACCTACGACGTCGTGCTGACCCCGACGCTCGCCGACGAGACGCCCCGCATCGGCTATCTGGCACCCACCGACTACCACCAGGTCATCGAGCGACTGATCGACTGGGTCTCGTTCACCCCGCTGCAGAACGTCACCGGCGAGCCGGCGATCTCACTTCCGTTGGCGCAGTCCGACGAAGGCATGCCGGTGGGCATGATGTTCTCGACCAACATCGGGCAGGAGGCGCTACTGCTCGAGCTGGCCTACGAACTCGAAGAGGCCCGACCATGGGCCCGGATCCAAAACGCTTGACGCGTAGTCCGAGGCGGCGACCCGCTTCGCCCGGCTTCGCCGCGCTCGCGATCGCCGCGGGTCAGTCGGACCCGAGCTTGTCGAGCATCCGCTTGAAGTCGCGCTGTTGAGTTTCGGTCAGCTTGGCCAGGATGCGCGCATCGGCGGTCCGCACCGCGCCTTCGGCGCGCTTAAGCAGGGCGCGGCCCTGACCGGTCAGCGTGGCCGGTAGCGCGCGACCGCTGGACACCGATGTCGGCCGAGCCACGGCGCCAATGTCTTCCAGCTTGCGCAGCACCGTGTTCATCGCCTGCGGTGTCACGCCGGCCTGCCGAGACAGTTCGGCGCTCGACATCCCCGGAACCAGGGAAAGCATGCGGAGGCAGACGAATTCGGGCAGCGTCAGGCCGAGCGGGCCCAACACCGCGGAAACCTCCGGTCGCAGCAGGCTGGCCACCCGGTACAGCAGGTAACCAAGCGGGGCGTCTTCGGCCTGAACCATGTCAATGATATTGACATATTTTCGGGCTCTGGACGCGACTTCGCGGTGCGAAGTGGTGATTGCCGGCCCGTCAGTGGGGTAACCGGAATGTCACTCGTACCGCGCGGGCGTATCAGGAGGTTTTCATGCCCAAGACGACGAAAGGCGGCAAGCCGAAGAAGGACGAACTGCCGAGCACTTTGCAGCGTTCCAACGCCAAAGCGCAACGGACGTTCGCGAAAACGCATGACGCGGCCGCCGACGAATACGGCAGCGAAGAGCGCGCCCACCGGGTGGCGTATTCCGCCCTCAAGCACAGCTTCGAAAAGATCGGCGATCATTGGGAGCCCAAAGAAGAGAAGGGGCCGTCCGACGAGCGCGCCAAGAGCGGCGGGCCGCGTGCCTCCGGCGCGACCGCCGAGGGTGTGGACGCCAACGCGAGCAAGAAGCACCTGCTTGACGTGGCCCGCCGGCTCGACGTGCGGGGGCGGTCGACGATGAGCAAGGCGGAGTTGGTCGACGCGATCAAGAAGCACAACCGCCGGGTCCGCGGCCGCTGAGAAAGGCGTTCCAGGTCGCGCGCCGATGTGACCGAGACGTCACCCCGGGGCCGCGTTTAGCGCCACGGCCACCGGGCATCCCGACAGCCATGGTTGCGTCCACTACTCCCAGTCAGCTGCGTCAATGCTTCACCGATGTGGACTTTCCGGCGAACAAACAGGATCTGCTCGACGCCGCCGGTCGCAATGGCTGCGACGACCACACGATCCGCGCCCTGCGAAGCATTCCCCCCGAGACCTACAACAATGCCGCCCAGGTCGCCGCGTCGGTCACCATCATCGACGATCGCGACGTCCGGGACGCCGACAAGGCCGCGGCTCGTCGCTCCCACACCAAGCCAGGGCTGGCCGAAAACGCAAAAGACATCCCCGCTTCGAGCCCGATCGTCGAGGAACTGGGCGAGAACCGGGGCTCCTGAACCGTCCGCAAGAGCAAAAACGATGCGGCGCTAGAGAATTGGCCGGCCTCCGGTGACGGCCACCCGCGCGCCGGAGATGTAACTCGCGTCGTCGGAGGCCAACAGCACGTAGATCGGCGCGAGTTCGGCGGGCTGGCCGGCGCGGCCCAGCGGCGTGTTGTCGCCGAACGACTCGACGCTGTCCGGGGGCATGGTCGAGGGAATCAGCGGTGTCCAGATGGGGCCGGGCGCGACGCTGTTCACCCGAATCCCTTTCTCGCCCAGCAACTGAGCGAGGCTGGCCGAGAAGTTGGCGATCGCGGCCTTGGTGGCGGCGTAGGGCGCCAGCGTTGGATTGGGCGTGTCGGAGTTGACCGACGAACTGCCGATGATCGACGCCCCCGCGTTCATGTGTGGCACCGCCGCCTTGGTGAGATAAAAATATGCGCCGACATTGAGCCGGAACGTGTAATCCCATTCCTCATCGCTGATTTCGTCGAGGTTCTTGTGCATCATCTGGTAGGCGGCATTGTTGACCAGGATGTCGATGCCGCCGAATTCTTCGACGGCCCGGTCGACGACGGCGCGGCAATGCGCAGCATCGGAAAGGTCGCCGGACACCAGTACGCATTTGCGCCCGGCGTCTTCCACGTACCGCGCGACGTCGCGGGCGTCGTCGTCCTCGTTGAGGTAGGAGATCAGCACGTCGGCGCCTTCGCGCGCGAAAGCGATAGCGACCGCGCGCCCGATACCGCTGTCACCCCCGGTGATGATCGCCCTTTTGCCGGTGAGCTTTCCCGAGCCCCGGTAAGTGTTTTCGCCGCAGTCGGGCACGGGGTTCATCCGGCCCTGCACACCGGGGGCGGTTTGTTGCTGAGGCGCAAAACCCATCTGATTCCTCGATTCGTGGTCGAAAATGCCGGTTCACGGTTCGTATGTCACCGGGCGGGCTGTGGGGACGTCGGGGTCGTCGGCGGCCGGCGGCTCGGGATCGCGCCATTCCTCGGCGCGACGGGCCGGTTACCGCGCAGCGTGCCTCCAATTCGTGCTTGAGCTCGTCCTCGCGCGGACTGTGCTTAGAGCTTCCGCGTTCCATGGACGGCCCCTGTCGTCTGGTCGGATTTCTCCCGCTCCGACTACCCGCCACCGTGCGCGCTAATCGGGCGCCCAGAGCCCGACGACGTTGTCGTTGCCACAGTCATTCAACGTGAATAGCGATACGGATGTTAAAAGCTGATGCGAAAGATGCTGTCCAGCAAAGCAACACCATTTCGCCAGCTAGCCGGCTGAAAATTACGAATAAACGGGCGCATATGTTTAAAGCGGGCAGCAAGGGGCTATTTGCGGCCTATGTGCGTATTGCCCTTCTGGGGGGCGATTGTTCGACACGAAAGGAAATGAGCAATGAAGGTCACCAAGACCGCGCTGAAGACAGCTGCCGCTGCCGGGGGGATAGCGGCGGCAGGCATTTTCGCCGCGGTGCCGGCTTCTGCCGCGCCGCCCAACATCCAGGGCTTCGGCACCAGTGAGCAACTCGTGGACGGGCCGCTGATCACCAACTACACGGTGAGCAACCTGCAGCCGAGCAACGTCTCGATTCCCGGCTACACGCCCAAGGGGACGCTCTACCAGGCGGACGTCACCGCTCGGTCGGACGGCGGGCTCGTGACCCCGATGGTCAAGGACTTCATCGCCCGCGGGCCCAACGGCCAGAACTACCGGGTGATCGACAAGGTGGGGGCCCCTAATGGCCTCAACCCGGCGCCGATCCCGCAGGGTAGCGAGTCGACCGGGACGCTGTACTTCGACGTGACCGGCGCGCCGCCCAACGGCGTGGCCTACAACGACGGGATGCAAGACATCCTGATGTGGACGTCGAACGTGCAGGGCAGCTCTGCGCCCGGCGCTCCGAGCCCGAGCCCGGCACCGGGTGCGCCGCCCAGCCCGGCTCACACCTGATCCCGCTTGCGGATATCTCCCCGCGTCGCGCATGCGACGCGGGGAGGTGCTTTTGGCAGCCGGGTGTTGCGTCGTGTGGGCATGAATCGGGTACACCGTACCCATGAGTAACCCAGATCACAGGCCAGCCGAAGTACGCGAACAAGCGCGACTGAACGCCGAGCGGGCGCGGGCGGCGATGGAGGATCGCCGCAGCGGTCAGGGCGGGGGACTGAGCGGCTGGGTCGCCGAGCGCGCCGGTCGGTGGGACCTCCGCGGCCAGGAAGAGGCCGCCCTGCAGCGGCAGAAGTATCTGTGGAATGTGCTGGTGGACTACTGGTTTCGCATGGAGATCGACGGCTGGGAGAACGTC
Organism: Mycobacterium sp. 852002-30065_SCH5024008; assembly: GCF_001665645.1. Taxonomy (NCBI): domain Bacteria; kingdom Bacillati; phylum Actinomycetota; class Actinomycetes; order Mycobacteriales; family Mycobacteriaceae; genus Mycobacterium; species Mycobacterium sp. 852002-30065_SCH5024008. Next base: position 37,779 of record NZ_LZSZ01000177.1, read on the forward strand.
CCGGAGCCGCCGGTTCTGCTGGTGGGAATCCACTCCGGCGCTCCCTTCGTCTGGGATGCCTGGACCGTCGGTCTGCAATGGTGGCGGCGCTTCGGGCAGGAACGCCCGCTGCACGGTACGGCCCACGACGCGTTGATGGCGATTCCGGTGATCGGCCGGTACTTCCGGTCGATGGGTGTGCTTCCGGCCGCCCCGGACGCGATCGCCACCGCCCTGGCCGAAGGGCGCGACGTTGCACTGTGGCCCGGTGGGGAGGTGGACTCCCTGCGCCCGTGGACCGAGCGCGACCAGGCCAACCTGGCGGGCCGAAAAGGCTTCGTGAAGATGGCGATTCGGGCCGGCGTGCCCGTCGTGCCGATCGCGACGGTCGGCGGCGCCGACGCCATGCCCGTGCTGATTCGCGGCGACAAGCTGTCGAAGGCCTTGCAGCTGGACCGCCTGCTGCGCCTCAAAGTGTTCCCCTTGGCGATCTCGCTGCCGTGGGGGATCGCGCCGGCGGCACTTCCGCAGCTGCCGCTACCGGCCAAGATCAGGACCCGGTTCATGCCCGCCGTGCAGCTCGACCACGATCCCGCACGCGCGGAGGACGAAGCGTACATCGACCGCAAGTACCGCGAGATCCAGGACGCCATCCAGGACGGCATGGACGCGCTCGCGCGCAAGCGCGCCTTCCCGCTCTTCGGCTGACCAATCTCGAAGTCCTTCTCGGGCAGGGCGATTCGCGCTCAGCGCGTCACTGCGCGACCGGGTCCCTGGCGGAATCCGTCGGCGCCAATGTCAGCGTCGGCTCGCTGATGATCCATTCCGGATGCGGTGGGGTCGCAGCCATGTAGCCGACACCTCGGACGGTGTCCACCATCGACTGATGTCGGGGTCCGAGCTTGGCGCGCAGCCGCCGGATGTGGACGTCGACCGAACGGACTCGGCCGTTGCTGTCATAGCCCCACGCCTCGTGCATCAGGCGGGTTCGGGTGAATGGCCGACCGGCATGCTGCACAAGGAAATTCAGCAGTTTGAACTCGGTCAGCGTCAAACCAAGGTCCTTGCCTTCCAGCGATCCGGTGAAGCTGGTCGGGTGCAAGAGCAGGGCGCCGAACCGCAAACTGCCGTTGATTATGCTGCGCCGCAGCGCAATCGCCCGCTGCAGCCGCTCCTGCAGCTCGTCGAAGTCGGTCCCCGGCGGTATGACGTCGTCGACGTTCCAGTCCACGTCCTCCGTCACGCCGTCGGCCGGCGCCACCAACGCCACCACGGCGGTGGCGGGGGCATCGGTTGTCAGGCGCCGGCAGGCCGCCGCCGCGGCCGCGAGGTTGCCTCGAGCGTCGACGATGGCGACGTCGCCGGCTTCGACCGGCCCCTGGCCGTCACTTATAAGGGGCGCGCGCCGCATGATTCGCCCGAACGAAGTCAGGGGCGGCAGGGCGTGCTCGAAGTCGTCCGCGTCGGTCAGCAGTAGAACGTCCAACGACATCTCCCGAATGTGGGTCCGCTTTGGCCCCCGGCCCTTAGGCATCTCTCCTGGGGGAGATGTCAGCCAGCGCAGCGGTGACTACCCACTCGCGGCGAAAGTATGCAAATGATCTTGCGACGCTTGCGGACCGCGTCGGCCTGGCTAACCGGACGCGATCGTCTTGACCCAGAAAAGTCGATGGGCCCGGTCCGTTTCCACAGACCGGACCCATCCTCCCAGCAAGCTACTGATTGGCCTTCTGGCGCTGCTCAGCGGCCTCGGCGCCGCCGCGGGCCGCCTCGGCCTCGGCTTCCTTCTTCGCCGCGTCGCGCTGCGCTTCCGCCTTGTCCTGCTGGGCCTGGCCCTCGCGGGTGAGGTCGTCTTGACCCGTCACCGCACCAACGGCTTCCTTCGCCTTGCCCTTGACGTCCTCGACGACGCCCTTGACAGCTTCAGCAGGTCCCGAGTTGTTGTCCGCCATGGATCAGTTCCTCCTCGTAGGCGTACCTGAGCGATTCGCGCTCACCACCGATCGCCAACGCGATCGATCCGGTCAGACGGCGAGATGGGCCCTTTTTTCTCAAGACCGTGAATTCCCGCCGCGATAGTGCAGATTCCCCACTACGGTCATCCCGCAAACATCCGTGGCGAGGAGCCCGCCGAACCGGAGCGCCGCCTCCGCGTCACCTGGGCCGATCGCCGCGAAAAGTCGTCCGCATCGCCAACTCCGCGCATAACGCACCCCACCGACGCCGGCTTGTGTTGCGATGAGGCAGGATGTGAAATGCCGTTCCGGAGGAGTTAACCCCCGGGATGGCACTCTCATGCGAGGAGCCTGATGACGGAGTCCAGGGAGCCCACGGCACCGGAGAATGGATCAGCTGCCGGGCAGCCGCGGACGCGGCCCAAGTACTCCAGGGTGTTGCTCAAGCTTGGCGGCGAGATGTTCGGCGGTGGCCAGGTCGGGCTGGACCCCGATGTCGTGGCGCGGGTGGCCCGCCAGATCGCCGAGGTGGTTCGCGACGGCGTCCAAGTCGCGGTCGTGATCGGTGGCGGCAACTTCTTCCGTGGCGCGCAACTGCAGCAGCGCGGCATGGAACGCACCCGCTCGGACTACATGGGCATGCTCGGCACGGTCATGAACAGCCTGGCGCTGCAAGACTTCCTGGAAAAGGAAGGCATCGTCACGCGCGTCCAGACGGCGATCACCATGGGACAGGTCGCCGAGCCATATCTGCCGTTGCGCGCCGTCCGTCACCTCGAGAAGGGCCGGGTGGTCATCTTCGGGGCCGGCATGGGGCTGCCGTACTTCTCCACCGACACCACGGCCGCGCAGCGGGCACTGGAGATCGGGGCGGAGGTGGTCTTGATGGCGAAGGCGGTCGACGGGGTGTTCTCAGCGGACCCGCGGCAGAATCCGCACGCCGAGCTCATCGCCGCGATCAGCCATCGCGAGGTCATCGACCGGGGGCTCCGAGTGGCCGATGCCACGGCGTTCAGCCTGTGCATGGACAATGGCATGCCGATCCTGGTGTTCAACCTGCTGACCAATGGCAATATCGCCCGCGCGGTCGCCGGTGAGAAAATCGGGACACTGGTCACCACCTGAGGGGAAGAGCGAACGATGATTGACGAGGCTCTCTTCGACGCCGAAGAGAAAATGGAGAAGGCCGTAGCGGTCGCCCGTGACGACTTGTCGAGCATCCGGACCGGCCGCGCGAACCCGGGCATGTTCTCCCGGGTCGCCATCGACTACTACGGCGCCACCACCCCCATTACGCAGCTGGCCAGCATCAACGTCCCCGAGGCCCGGCTCGTCGTGATCAAGCCCTACGAAACCAGTCAGCTGGGCGCGATCGAAACCGCGATCCGCAACTCCGATCTGGGCGTCAATCCCACCAACGACGGCACCCTGATCCGGGTGGCGGTGCCGCAACTCACCGAGGAGCGTCGCCGCGAGCTGGTCAAGCAGGCCAAGGGCAAGGGCGAGGACGCCAAGGTGTCGGTGCGCAACATCCGCCGCAAGGCGATGGAGGAGTTGCACCGCATCCGCAAGGACGGCGAGGCCGGCGAGGACGAGGTCGGCCGCGCCGAGAAGGACCTGGACAAGACGACGCACCAGTACATCACCCAGATCGAAGACCTGGTCAAGCACAAAGAAGGCGAGCTGCTGGAGGTCTAGCGGCCACCAGCAGCTAAGTTCACCCAGGTCCGTGGCAACCACCGGCGCAGCCAGCACGCCCGACGAGCCGGCGCGTCAGGGCAGTAAGGCCGCGCAGCAGCCGACCAAGAAGACGTCCCGCGCGGGACGCGACCTGCGCGCGGCCATCGCGGTGGGCGCCGCGATCGGCGGCGTGCTCGTCGTGACGCTGATTTTCGCGCCCCGCTTCTGGGTCCCCATCGTCGCGCTGGCCATCCTGGTCGCCACCCATGAGGTGGTGCGACGGCTGCGCGAGGCCGGATACGTCATCCCGCTCATCCCGCTGCTGATCGGCGGTCAGGTGACGGTTTGGCTGACGTGGCCGTTTCACGCCGCCGGCGCCCTGGCCGGCTTCGGCGCCACCGTGGTGGTGTGCAACGTCTGGCGGCTGTTCATGCAGGACAACAGCAAGCGGCCCGAGCCGTTCGCCGGGTCCCCGTCGGCCAACTACCTGCGCGACGCCTCCGCGACGGTGTTCCTGGCGGCGTGGGTGCCGCTCTTCGCCTCATTCGGCGCCTTGCTGGTCTACCCCAAGGACGGCGCGGGCCGGGTGTTCTGCCTGATGGTCACCGTCGTCGCCTCCGACGTGGGCGGCTACGCCGTCGGCGTGCTGTTCGGCAAGCACCCGATGGTGCCGGCGATCAGCCCGAAGAAATCGTGGGAGGGATTCGCCGGTTCGCTCTTCCTCGGAATTACCGCGGCCGTTTTGACCGCGACCTTCCTGGCCGGCAAGCCGCCGTGGATCGGTGCGGTGCTCGGCGTGATCCTGGTGCTCACCTGCACACTTGGCGACCTGGTCGAGTCGCAGATCAAGCGCGACCTCGGCATCAAGGACATGGGCCGCCTGCTGCCCGGCCACGGCGGCCTGATGGACCGGCTCGACGGCGTGCTCCCGTCGGCGGTCGCCGCGTGGACGGTGCTGACACTCGTCCCCTGAGAAGGGCCGATACTGGACTGGACATGGTCCAACAACTGGTCTTCACCGAACCCCGCCCGAACAAGCCGCCGCGGCACCTGGCCGACCTCGACGCGGACGGCCGCGCCTCGGCCGTCGCCGAGCTCGGCCTTCCGGCGTTTCGCGCCAAGCAGCTCGCGCATCAGTACTACGGCCGTCTGATCGCCGACCCCCGCGAGATGACCGACCTGCCTGCGGCCGTGCGGGACCGGATCGCCGACGCGATGTTCCCGCACCTGCTCACGTCCGCCGCCGAGGTCACCTGCGACGCCGGGCAGACCCGAAAGACGTTGTGGCGCGGCACCGATGGGACGACCTTCGAGTCGGTGCTGATGCGCTACCCGCAGCGCAACACCGTGTGCATCTCCTCGCAGGCCGGCTGCGGCATGGCCTGCCCGTTCTGCGCGACCGGGCAGGGGGGACTGACCCGCAACCTGTCGACGGCGGAGATCCTGGAACAGGTCCGTTCCGCCGCGGTGGCCCTGCGGGACGATTTCGGCGATCGACTCTCCAACGTGGTGTTCATGGGCATGGGGGAGCCGCTGGCCAACTACGCGCGGGTGGTGGCCGCGGTGCGTCGCATCACCGAAGCGCCGCCGCACGGCTTCGGCATCTCGGCCCGCGCGGTCACAGTCTCGACCGTCGGCCTGGCCCCGGCCATCCGCAAACTGGCCGACGAGCGGCTCGGGGTGACGCTGGCCCTGTCGTTGCACGCCCCCGACGACGAACTGCGCGACACGCTGGTGCCGGTCAACAACCGGTGGAAGATCACCGAGGCGCTCGACGCCGCCCGCTATTACGCCGACGTCACCGGCCGCCGGGTGTCGGTGGAGTATGCGCTGATCCGCGACGTCAACGACCAGCCGTGGCGCGCCGACCTGCTGGGCAAACGCCTGCACCGGGCGCTCGGCCCGCTGGTGCACGTGAACCTGATCCCGCTCAACCCGACCCCGGGCAGCCAGTGGGACGCCAGCCCAAAGGCGGCGGAGCGGGAGTTCGTCCGCCGGGTGCGGGCGCAGGGGGTTTCCTGCACGGTCCGCGACACCCGCGGCCGCGAGATCAGCGCCGCGTGCGGACAGCTGGCCGCCGAGAAGAAGTAGCTACCTGATCCAGCCGCGCCGGCGGCCCCACAGGTCGCGGACCAGGGCGACGAGCACCAGCGTCGCGAACCCGATCAGGAACCAGTTCTCGATGTGGCCGACGTGGTTGCCGCGCAGCATCGCCAGCAGGAACACGATGATGACCAGGCCGGTGATGTGCCAGGTGCGGTGATTGATGCTGCTCCAACCCCACGCCGCGGACGGCACCTCAACGGTGTCGACGCCGCTGAAGTGTTCCACCTCGGTACTGGCCACGGTGAATCCCTTTCGTCGGTCCTGCAGCGATTCTGGCATACCCGCGGCGAGGTCCCGCAGCCCTCGCATCGTCACCGGGCGGGGCACAATGAGTGAGTGACGATCGCGACACCCGAGGGCCGCCTGCGCGTGCTGGTGCTGGGCAGCACCGGCTCGATCGGCACCCAGGCCCTGGAGGTGATCGCGGCCCATCCGGACCGCTTCGAGGTGGTCGGCCTGGCCGCGGGCGGCGCGAACCTGGACACCCTGTTGCGCCAGCGCGCCGAGACCGGGGTCACCAACATCGCCGTCGCCGACGAACGCGCGGCGCAGGCCGCCGACGCCCCCTACCGCGGTCCCGACGCGGTGACCCGCCTGGTCGAGGACACCGAGGCCGACGTCGTCCTCAACGCCCTGGTGGGCGCGCTGGGCCTGCGGCCGACGCTGGCCGCCCTGGAATCGGGCGCCCGGCTGGCGCTGGCCAACAAGGAATCGCTGATCGCCGGTGGCCCGCTGGTCTTGCGGGCGGCACGGCCGGGTCAGATCGTGCCCGTCGACTCCGAACACTCCGCGCTGGCCCAGTGCCTGCGCGGGGGCGCCCCCGAGGAAGTCGCCAAGCTGGTGCTGACCGCCTCCGGCGGGCCGTTTCGCGGCTGGACCGCCGCCCAGCTCGAGGGCGTCACCCCCGAACAGGCCGGCGCCCATCCGACCTGGTCGATGGGCCCGATGAACACGCTGAACTCGGCCTCGCTGGTCAACAAGGGGCTCGAACTCATCGAGACGCACCTGCTGTTCGGCGTCCCGTACGACCGCATCGAGGTCGTCGTGCACCCGCAGTCGATTGTTCATTCGATGGTCACTTTTGTTGACGGCTCGACCATCGCCCAAGCGAGCCCCCCGGACATGAAGCTGCCGATCTCCTTGGCGCTGGGCTGGCCGGACCGGGTTCCCGGGGTGGCCGCCCCGTGCGACTTCAGCACCGCCTCTAGCTGGGAATTCGAGCCGCTGGACGGCGGGGTTTTTCCCGCCGTTGAACTGGCCCGGTATGCCGGCCAGACCGGTGGTTGCATGACCGCGGTCTACAACGCGGCCAACGAAGAAGCCGCTGCGGCGTTCCTCGCGGGCCGGGTGGGATTCCCCGTCATCGTGAAAACCATCGCCGACGTGCTGCACGCCGCGGACCAATGGGCGGTTTCACCCGCTAACGTGGATGAGGTACTAGACGCGCAGCGCTGGGCGCGGGAGCGAGCGCGACGCGCCGTCGCACACGCGCGGCCCACCGAGGCCTCCGTCAACGCCTCCGGAATGGTGTGAGAAAGGTCCTGCAGCGGAGATGATGTTCGTTATCGGCATTGTGCTGTTCGCCCTTGCCATCCTGATCTCGGTGGCCTTGCACGAGTGCGGTCACATGTGGGTCGCCCGCGCCACCGGCATGAAGGTCCGTCGCTATTTCGTCGGGTTCGGGCCCACGCTGTGGTCGACGCGGCGGGGTGAGACCGAGTACGGCCTCAAGGCCGTGCCGCTGGGTGGCTTCTGCGACATCGCCGGGATGACCTCGGTCGAGGAGCTGGCTCCCGATGAGGCCGATCGCGCGATGTACAAGCAGGCCGTCTGGAGGCGGGTTGCGGTGTTGTTCGCCGGTCCGGCCATGAACTTCGTCATCTGCCTGGTGCTGATCTATGCAATCGCGCTGGTCTGGGGGTTGCCCAACCTGCACCCGCCGACCAGGGCGGTGATCGGCGAAACCGCTTGTGTCGCACCGGAAGTGGCTCCCGGGAAGATCGCGGACTGCACCGGCCCCGGTCCGGCCGCGGCGGCCGGCATCCGCGCCGGCGACGTCGTGGTCAAGGTCGGCGACACCCCGGTGTCCACGTTCGAGGACATGGCCGCCGCGGTCCGCAAGATGCACGGCATCGTCCCGGTCGTCGTCGAGCGTGGCGGCAACGCGATCACCACCTACGTCGACGTCACGCCCACCCAGCGCTTCCTGACCACCGGCGCCAACGGGCAGGGCGGTCAGCCGGCGCCGTCGACGGTCGGCGCCATCGGCGTCGCGGCCGTCAAACTCGCGCCCGCGCACTACGGGGTGCTCTCCGCGGTGCCGGCCACCTTCGCGTTCACCGGCGACCTGACCCGCGAGGTGGGTAGGGCGCTGGTCACCATCCCGACCAAGGTGGGTGCGCTGGTGCACGCCATCGGGGGCGGACAGCGTGATCCCCAGACCCCGATGAGCGTGGTCGGCGCCAGCATCATCGGCGGCGACACCGTCGACCACGGGCTCTGGGTGGCGTTCTGGTTCTTCCTGGCCCAGCTGAACCTCATTCTGGGTGCCATCAACCTGGTGCCGCTGCTGCCCTTCGACGGCGGCCACATCGCCATCGCGGTGTTCGAAAAGATCCGCAACCTCGTCCGGTCGGCCCGCGGCAAGGTCGCGGCCGCACCGGTGAACTACCTCAAGCTGATGCCCGCCACCTACGTGGTGTTGGTGTTCGTGGTCGGGTACATGTTGCTGACCGTGACCGCTGATCTGGTCAATCCGATCAGGCTCTTCCAATAGCAAGAAGGAATTAGAACAGTGACCATTGGCCTGGGCATGCCGGACGCACCGGCGCCCACGCTCGCCCCCCGGCGTAAGACGCGCCAACTGATGGTCCGCGATGTCGGGGTGGGCAGCGACTATCCGATTTCGGTGCAATCGATGTGCACCACCAAAACCCACGACGTCAACACGACGCTGCAGCAGATCGCGGAACTGACCGCGGCGGGGTGCAACATCGTGCGGGTGGCCTGTCCCCGTCAGGAGGATGCCGACGCGCTGGCCGAGATTGCCCGGCACAGCCAGATCCCGGTGATCGCCGACATCCACTTCCAGCCGAAGTACATCTTCGCCGCGATCGACGCCGGATGCGCCGCGGTGCGGGTAAACCCCGGCAACATCAAGGAATTCGACGGCCGGGTCGGCGAGGTGGCCAAGGCGGCCGCCGCGGCGGGCATCCCCATCCGCATCGGCGTCAACGCCGGCTCGCTGGACAAGCGGTTCATGGAGAAGTACGGCAAGGCCACCCCCGAGGCGCTGGTCGAGTCCGCACTGTGGGAGGCCTCGCTGTTCGAGGAGCACGGCTTCGGCGACATCAAGATCAGCGTCAAGCACAACGATCCCGTCGTGATGGTCGCCGCCTACGAGCAGCTGGCCGCCCAATGCGACTACCCACTGCACCTCGGCGTCACCGAGGCCGGTCCGGCCTTCCAGGGCACCATCAAGTCCGCGGTGGCCTTCGGCGCGCTGCTCTCGCGGGGGATCGGCGACACCATCCGGGTGTCGCTGTCCGCGCCGCCGGTCGAAGAGGTCAAGGTCGGCAGCCAGATTCTCGAGTCGCTGAACCTGCGGCCGCGCGGCCTGGAGATCGTGTCCTGTCCGTCCTGCGGCCGCGCGCAGGTCGACGTCTACACCCTGGCCAACGAGGTCACCGCCGGCCTGGAGGGCCTGGACGTCCCGCTGCGGGTTGCCGTGATGGGGTGCGTGGTGAACGGTCCGGGCGAGGCGCGAGAGGCCGACCTGGGCGTCGCGTCAGGAAATGGCAAGGGGCAGATCTTCGTTCGCGGCGAAGTGATCAAGACCGTGCCGGAAGCCCAGATCGTCGAGACGCTCATCGAGGAGGCGATGCGTCTGGCCTCGGAGATGGGGACCGATCACGGTCCTGACACAACATCAAGCGGTTCGCCGATCGTGACCGTAAGCTGATGGGGGCCGTTTCCAGCTTGCAAGTCCGTTAATCGCATCACAGAGAGTTCGCCAGATGTCGGCTCCCCCCCTCTTCCGCCTTGTCGGTGAGCGACGGGTGTCTGTGGTGCGCGACGCCGCCGCCGTCTGGCGGGTGTTCGACGAGGATCCCGTCGGGTCATGCATGGTCGCGGCCCGGGTGGCGGACCACGGCATCGACCCCAATTCCATCGGCGGGGAACTGTGGACCCTGCGCGGCGCGGAAGAATCGCTGTGCTTCGCCGGCGCCAACCTGATCCCACTGCGCGGCGCACCGGAGGACATGGACGCCTTCGCCGACGAGGCGATGAGTGGGACGCGCCGCTGTTCGTCGCTGGTCGGCCGGTCCGACCTGGTGATGCGGATGTGGGAGCGGCTCGAGCCGGCGTGGGGCCCGGCCCGGGACGTGCGCGACCACCAGCCGCTGCTGTCGCTGTCCAGGCACCCCAACTGCGACATCGACCCCGGGGTGCGCCAGGTTCGGCCGGACGAGCTGGACGCCTATCTGGTGGCAGCCGTGGACATGTTCATCGGCGAGGTGGGCGTCGACCCGCGGATCGGCGACGGCGGTCGGGGTTACCGGCGGCGGGTGGCCAGCCTCATCGCGGCCGGTCGCGCCTGGGCCCGCTTCGAGCACGGCCAGGTCGTCTTCAAGGCCGAAGTCGGCTCGCAGTCGCCGGGAGTCGGCCAGATCCAAGGGGTGTGGGTGCATCCCGAGTGGCGTGGCCTGGGCATCGGCACCGCCGGCACGGCGACCGTGGCCGCCGTCATCGTCGGGAGCGGGCGCACCGCCAGCCTGTACGTGAACAGCTTCAACACCGTGGCCCGCGCCGCATACGCCCGAGTCGGCTTCGCCGAGGTGGGCACCTTCGCGACGGTCCTGCTGGACTAGCGGCCCGGCGCACCGAGATCGACGGCAGCGCGAGTACGGGTCACCCTCCTGTCGATCTCGACGCAGTGGTCGCGGGCTACCTGCGCGTAACGGTTCGGTCTCGGAGTGTCTGCGGAGGTGTTGGCCCCGCAGTTCTTAACATCAGCAACGATGGTAACTACAAGAACATTGGCCTCTTCTGCCTCAGGGCTGTTGCTCCTCTCGGCGATCGCCCTGTCCGGATGCACACCGCGGCCCGACGGCCCCGGCCCCGCGGCCGAAAAGTTCTTCGGCGCCCTGGCGATCGGTGACACCGCCACGGCCGCCCAACTCAGTGACAACCCCAACGAGGCCCGCGAAGCGCTGAACGCGGCCTGGGCGGGGCTGCAGGCGACCCACCTCGACACGCAGATCCTCAACGCCAAGTACGCCGAGGACACCGGCACGGTCGGCTACCGGTTCACGTGGCACCTGCCCAAGAACCGGACCTGGACCTATGACGGCCAGCTGAAAATGGCCCGCGACGAGGGTCGCTGGGAGGTCCGGTGGACCCCGACCGACCTGCACCCCAAGCTGGGCGAACATCAGACGTTCGCCTTGCGGGCCGATGCGCCGCGGCGCGCCTCGGTGAACGAACTCGGCGGCACCGACGTGCTGGTGCCGGGCTACCTGTACCACTACACGCTGGACGCCACCCAGGCCGGATCCGGATCCGCCCTGAGCGGGACCGCGCACGCGATCGTGGACGTCCTGCACCCCTTCAACGGCACGCTCAACGACCCGCAGCTGCTCGCCGAGCAGGCCAGCTCGGCGACGCAACCGGTGGACCTGGTGACGCTGCATCCCGACGACAACGACAAGGTCTTCCCGGCGATCGGCCGGCTGCCCGGCGTCGTGGTCACGCCGCAGCCCGAGATCCTGCCGACGGATCCGCACTTCGCGTCGGCGGCCATGGCCGAGGTGAAGAAGGCCGTGGTCGACCAACTCGACGGCCAAGCGGGCTGGCGGGTGGTGAGCGTCAACCAGAACGGTGTCGAAGTCGAAGTCCTGCACGAGGTCCAGGGCTCACCAGCGCCGTCGATCTCGATCACGCTCGACCGGGTCGTGCAAAACGCCGCCCAGCGCGCGGTGGACACCCGCGGCGGCAAGGCCATGATCGTCGTGATCAAGCCGTCGACCGGCGAGATCCTGGCGATCGCGCAGAACGGAGGCGCCGACGCGGACGGCCTGCTCGCCACGACCGGCCTGTTCCCGCCGGGGTCGACGTTCAAGATGGTGACCGCAGGCGCGGCAGTCGACCGCGACATGGCCACCCCGAACACGATGCTGGGCTGCCCGGGCCATCTCGACATCGGGCACCGCACCATCCCGAACTACGGTGGCTTCGACCTCGGCGTGGTGCCGATGTCGCGGGCGTTCGCCAGCTCCTGCAACACCACCTTCGCCGAGCTCAGCAGCAAGATGCCGCCGCGCGGTCTGACGCAGGCGGCCACCCAGTACGGGATCGGGCTGGACTATCAGGTGGATGGCATCACCACGGTGACCGGATCGGTGCCGCCGACCGTGGACCTCGCCGAGCGCACCGAAGACGGCTTCGGCCAGGGCAAGGTGCTGGCCAGCCCGTTCGGCATGGCGCTGGTGGCGGCGACGGTCGCCGCCGGCAAGACCCCGACGCCGCAGCTCATCGCGGGCCGGCCGACCGCGGTTCAGGGCGACACCACGCCGATCAGCCCGAAGATGATCGACGCGCTGCGGCCCATGATGCGGCTGGTGGTGACCAACGGGACGGCCAAGGAGATCGCCGGCTGCGGCGCGGTCTACGGGAAGACGGGCGAAGCCGAGTTCCCGGGCGGATCGCATTCCTGGTTCGCCGGATATCGCGGCGATCTGGCGTTCGCCTCGCTGATCGTCGGGGGCGGCAGCTCGGAATACGCGGTTCGGATGACGAAGGTGATGTTCGAATCGCTGCCGCCCGACTTCCTGGCCTGACGCCGGCGGCCCGCCCCGGCGGTAAGTTGCGAGGGTAGGCCCAGGGTTCAAGCGTCAGGAAAGGCCATGACTGAGACCGGTGGAGAGATGGTGGCGTTACGGGTCTCGGACGCCGACCGCAACGGCACGATGCGGCGACTGCACAACGCCGTCGCGCTCGGGCTGATCGATATCGACGAGTTCGAGCAGCGCTCGTCGCAGGTGTCCTACGCGCGCACCCGGGGAGACCTCGACGGGCTGGTCGGCGACCTGCCCGGTCCGGGCGCGATCGTCACCTCCGCGGCCGACCGGGTCGAGCTGCGCGGCTGGGCCGGCTCGCTCAAGCGCCAGGGCGAATGGACGGTGCCCACCCGGCTGGCGTTGGTCCGCCGGCTGGGCTCCATCGAGCTCGACCTCACCAAGGCGCGGTTTGCGGGCCCGGTGGTGGTCGTCGAACTCGACATGCGGTTCGGCTCGGTGGAGATCCGGTTGCCGGACGGCGCCAGCGCGTCGATCGACGACGTGGAGGTCTACGTGGGCAGCGCGAGCGACCGCCGCAAGGACGCACCGGGCGAAGGCCGGCCGCACGTCGTCCTGACGGGACGGGTGGTGTGCGGCTCGGTGATCATCCGCGGGCCGCGGCGCTCGTTGATCCGCGGCCGCATCGGCGGAGCCGCCGCGCGGCGTGATTAAGCTGGTCGCCATGCCTGCTCGCACTGCGCTTTCCCCCGGAGAGTTGTCCCCGACTCTGCCGGTGCCCGGCCGCATTCCCCGTCCGGAGTATGCGTGGCAGCCCACCGTGCGGGAGGGCAGCGAGCCGTGGGTGCAGACCCCGGAGGTGATCGAAAAGATGCGGGTCGCCGGCCGGATCGCGGCCGGCGCGCTGCAGGAGGCGGGCAAAGCGGTGGCGCCCGGGGTGACGACCGACGAACTGGACCGGATCGCCCACGAGTACATGATCGACCACGGCGCCTACCCGTCGACCCTGGGTTACAAGGGTTTCCCGAAGTCGTGCTGCACGTCGCTCAACGAGGTCATCTGCCACGGGATCCCGGACTCGACGGTGGTCGAGGACGGCGACATCGTCAACATCGACGTCACGGCCTACATCGACGGGGTGCACGGCGATACCAACGCGACTTTCCTGGCCGGCGACGTCTCCGAGGAGCACCGGCTGCTCGTGGAGCGCACCCACGAGGCGACGATGCGCGCGATCAACGCCGTCAAGCCGGGACGGGCGCTGTCGGTCGTCGGCCGCGTCATTGAGGCGTACGCGAATCGGTTCGGGTACAACGTGGTTCGTGACTTCACCGGTCACGGCATCGGCACCACGTTTCACAACGGACTGGTCGTGCTGCACTACGACCAGCCCTCGGTGACGACGATCATGCAGCCGGGGATGACGTTCACCATCGAACCGATGATCAACCTCGGCGGCCTGGACTACGAGATCTGGGACGACGGCTGGACGGTGGTCACCAAGGACCGCAAGTGGACCGCGCAGTTCGAGCACACGTTGCTGGTGACCGACACCGGCGTCGAAATCCTCACCTCGATATAACAAGCCGTGAATCCTTGAGCGGGGCGCTGCTGGTCGCCGGCACCAGCTCCGACGCCGGGAAATCGGTGGTGGTCGCGGGCCTGTGCCGGTTGCTGGCACGCCGCGGCGTTCGGGTGGCGCCGTTCAAGGCGCAGAACATGTCCAACAATTCCGTGGTCACCATGGAAGGCGGCGAGATCGGCCGGGCGCAGGCCCTCCAGGCGCGGGCGGCGGGGCTAGCGCCCAGCGTGCGGTTCAATCCGATCCTGCTCAAGCCGGGCAGTGACCGGACGTCGCAATTGGTGATCCGCGGCCAGGTCGCGGATTCGGTCACGGCGGCAAGCTATGTGCGGCATCGCGACCGCCTCGCCGGGATCGTCGCAGACGAATTGTCTTGCCTGCGCGATGATTTTGATGCCGTCATCTGTGAGGGGGCAGGCTCGCCGGCCGAAATCAACCTGCGTGCAACGGATTTGGCGAACATGGGCCTGGCCCGGGCGGCGAACCTGCCGGTGATCCTGGTCGGAGACATCGACCGGGGCGGTCTGCTGGCCCATCTGTTCGGAACGGTCGCGGTGCTCGAGCCCGAAGACCAGGCGCTGATCGCCGGGTTCGTGGTCAACAAATTCCGCGGCGACCCCGCACTGCTGGAACCCGGATTGCGGCAATTGCACGCGATGACCGGCCGCCCGACCTACGGGGTGCTGCCCTACACCGACGAACTCTGGCTGGACGCCGAGGACTCGCTGTCGGTGGTCGCGCGCCGCCTCGTCGGCACCCCGGAACCGCCGCGCGGGAGCGAGTGGCTGCGGGTGGCCGCGATCCGGTTGCCCCGGATCTCCAACTCCACCGACGTCGAGGCGCTGGCGTGCGAGCCTGGCGTCGCGGTGCGCTGGAGCGCCGACCCCGCCGACCTGGCCGACACCGACCTCATCGTGATTCCCGGCAGCAAATCCACCGTCGCCGACCTGACCTGGCTACGCGATCACGGCCTGGCCGAGGCGATCACCGCGCACGCCGCGGCCGGCAAGCCGGTGCTCGGGATCTGCGGCGGCTTTCAAATGCTGTGCCGGCGCCTCGACGACCCGGTGGAATCGGGGGTCGGCGAAGTCGCCGGGCTGGGGCTGTTGGACGCGGACATCGCCTTCGGCGAGACCAAGATCCTGCGCCGCTGGCCGCCGCCGCTCGCCGGATACGAGATCCATCACGGCCGGGTGTCGCGCTGCGCGGAGGACATCTGGTTCGGCGCGGAGGGCGGGCGCGACTGCCAACCGCACGGCCTGGCGCGCGGCGCGGTCTTCGGCACCCACTGGCACGGGCTGCTCGACAACGACGACTTCCGCCGCGCGTGGGTCACCTGCGTCGCGGCCGCGGCAGGCCGCGACGGGTTCGTCGTCGCCGACACCAACGTCGCCGCGCGCCGCGATGCCCAACTCGATGTGATCGCCGATCTGCTGGCTGACCACCTCGACACCGACGCCGTCCTCGGCCTGCTCGACGGCCCGCCGCCCCGCCGGCCGCACCTGGCAACTCGGTTGGGGCCGTAGGGCATTCGCCGAGCGTCGGCGGCACGACGGCCGAATTGACGGCGACGCAAAACGCGTCGCGCGCGCCCGCAGGGATAGCCGCTGAACGCGGGGGATGTGGAGAAATCGTCCCGCGCGCGGGCCGGTCGGTTGTAGCGTGCGTAGATGCCCTCAATGATGACCACGCTCGACGGGTTCCCCGTCCCGGTAGCGGTGGCTGGTCCGGAACAGGGCGTCGTGGTCGTAATCCTGGGCGACGAGGAGCGCATCCCGGCCGCGTACGACGCGGTCTGCGAACGGCTGCACACCGCGTCGCTTCGGACGGTCGTCATCGGTCTCGACCCGCGCCTGACCCCCAAGTCGGTGGTCGGCATCCTCGACGCGCTGGGAATCGGGTGGGCCGTGGTGGTGGGCGACCGCGCCGGCGGCGAGCTGGCCTGGGAACTGGCCGCGACGAAGCTGGGCCGGTTCGTCGGCCTGGTGGTGATCGATCGCGGCCATCCGCGGGCGGCCGATCGCGACGGCGCGGTTCGCGACGGGCACTGCCCGCCGGTGGAGATCGGCACCACGGTCCTGGTCAGCTCCCCGGCCGCGCGGGCGGTGGCGCGCGCCAGCCAGCAGTATGTCTACGCCGAGTACCGCGTGGTGCATTTGGGCCGGCGGACGGTGCAGGAGTCGACGGCACAGTTGGCCGCCGAGATCGTGTTGCGCACCAGTACCTGGTAGTCCCGGCGGGCGCGCCGAACAGCAACTCGCACAAGCGGTTTGCGGCGACTTCGCGGGTCGCGGGCGGTACCGTGTCGGTCGGGGAAAGGATGCGCGGTTGTGAACGCCTCTGGGCGCCCGGTGGTGGGCCTGACTTCGTACCTGGAGCGGGTGCGGACCGGGATCTGGGACGTGCCGGCGGGTTATCTGCCTGCCGATTACTTCCAGGGTGTCGTGCTGGCCGGCGGGGCCGCGGTGTTGCTACCGCCACAACCGGCGGAACCTGCGACGGTGGGCCCGGTGCTCGACAGTCTGCACGCGCTGGTGATCACGGGCGGCTACGACGTGGATCCCGCCGCGTATGGCCAACAGCCGCATCCGACCACCGATCAGCCGCGCGCCGCCCGCGACGAATGGGAATTCGCGTTGTTGCGCGGCGCGCTGGACCGGGGACTGCCGGTGCTGGGCATCTGTCGCGGTGCGCAGGTGCTCAATGTGGCGCTGGGCGGCACCCTGCATCAACACCTGCCGGAGGTTCTCGGCCACGACGGACATCGGGCGGGCAACGCGGTGTTCAACAGGTTGACGGTGCGCACCGCGGCGGGCAGCCGGCTGGCCGCGCTGGTCGGGGAGTCCACCGATGCGCCGTGCTACCACCATCAGGCGATCGACAAAGTCGGTGAGGGGCTGATGGTCAGCGCCTGGGACGCCGACGGCGTCGTCGAGGCGCTGGAGTTGCCCGGGGACCGCTTTGTGCTTGCGGTGCAATGGCATCCGGAACAATCCCTGGACGACTTACGCCTCTTCGCCGCGATCGTGGACGCCGCGCGGTCGTATGCCGGGCGCGGGGGCTGACCCGAGCGCTACGCAACCGTTCCGCGGTAGACGGCCATCGGCGCCGCGGCCGTCGCCCAGACCCGTGGTACCGACAGCGCCCCGACCGACGTTGCGCGGCCGACCCGCGCGGTGGTTGTCGCGCCGCGAACAGCACGCTGGTCGGGCGCGAGGCAGCGCAAAGCCGCCGCCTTGTTGAGTGAATTCAGGTAGCCGATCGCGACACCCGACGGCGCGGTGAGTGAGCTCAGTTTTGACAGCGGGCAGGTCGCCGACGCGAGGGAGACGTCGAACGTGGCCAGCGGCGACAGGGACAGCGCCCGCAGCGCGCCGGGCGCGGCTGCGATCAGCTGCCGGCCTGCCGATACGACCTCCGGCCCCGATTCCAGTGCCCACGTGCCTCGGCTTGCGCTGCCGGGCGGCAACGTGAACGGCACGATGGCCGCGGCATCCGCCGACGCCGCGGCGTAGGCGTGCATGGCCGCGGCGTCCTGCGCCCACATCCGTTCGTAGTCGGCCTCGGTGGCGGCGATCGCCGGGCTCGCCAGACCCAGGGAGTTCGCCATGATCAGCGATCTGCAATGCACCCGGTTGGCGTCGATCGACGGCGGCGGCACCGTTGCCGCTAACGCCCTTTCGTGTGCGCTCGCCGCAGCGGCGGCCTGGGTTGCCGCTTGCTCGGTGCGTATCGCGGTGGCGTTGAGCCAGTCGATGTAGGACGCCGCGGCTTCGTGCCGGGGGGTCGGATCCTCCCAGCCGGCCCGCAGCTTCGAGATCACCGCCCGGTAGTCCGCGACTGCGGTGTGCAGCCGAGTGGCCAGGCGGGCCCACGCCGACGCGGCTTCGGCCATCGAGTCCGAGCCGGGGCCGGCATGCAGTTGTCCGGAAATGATTTCGGGCGGGAGCATCGTGAAATTCATCGCTATCTCTGCCTAACGACGGCGGTGGGGCCGCGGTTCGAACGGGACTCTTCTCTTGGGACGTAGGCCCGGGGGTTACAGGCCTACCTGCCAAGGAGCCCTCAGCAACGGGCGACGCAGAGCAGCGTCAACAGATCCCAGTCGGACGGAACCGCCCCGGGCGCACGGGATGGTGTGCGGGGCAGCCGAAATACCGCGGCCGCAAACGAAGTCGGTAACGGCGACCCGATCGATGGCGGCGACGAGCGGGCCCATGTGGGCGGCCGATCCCGCGTCATCCAAGCGGTCTTCGTGGTCTTGTGATGTGTCGGCGAGGAGCCGGCGGAAAAGCCCGGTGCGGCAGCGCACGCGTTATGTGCTTGCACGTGCGTGGCATCCGCGCGGGCGAGTCCGGAGACCGCGCTCCCACGCGATGCCCAACCCGCTGTGACCGCGCAGAAGACACCGAGTACCGCGACCACTGCGATGACGGACCGCCATCGTCGAGTTCTACGGGTATCGCCAACTGTCACAGTGGCCCGAACTTACAACACGAGGCTTGGCCGACAAGCCCAGCGAGCTGTGAAAACGATCAAAGTCCGGTGTGGGTTCGCGGCTCCCCGCCTACGGGGCGCTGGGGTTCAGTTGGCTGCTTGCCCACCGCATTCGGTTTCGCGGCGGGCAGCCATGCCCGCGGCACCGACAACCCGCCAATCGAGATCGCGCGTCCGAAATCCACCAGCACCGCCGCGCGGTCACCCCTGCCCGTCTTCGCCGCCGCAGCACCGATGGCCACGGCGAGCGGGATGCTGGCCTGCCGGGCGAACCCGGTGCGCAGGGAACTCAGCTTGGACAGCGGCGACGACATCGCCAGCACAGCCGTACGGAATCGCCGGCAAGATGCCGAGGATAGCCCGTCGATCGCTGCGGGGAGCATCGAAACCAGTTCCGCGCCGGCCGATATCACTTCGTCGCCGTCGTCGGCGACGGGCGGGGACGTAAAGGGCGTCACGGTCGAGGCGGCCGCAGCGACAGTGGCGTAGGCGTACATGGCGGCGGCGTTCTGCGCCCACAGCTGGTCGTAGTGGCCCTCCGCGGACGCGATGGCCGGGGTGTTTTGGCGCAGGTGGTTCGTCGCCGCCAGCGACCTTCGCAATGCCCGGTTGGCGACGATGGTCTGCGGCGGCGCGGTCGCGGCCAGCGCCCACTCATACGCGTCGGCCGCCGCGCCGGCGCGGGCGGCGGTTTGCTCCGCTAATGCGGCGGTGGCCTGCAGCCACGCTATGTACGGTGCCGTCGTGTCGCCCATCTGCAGCGCGGCTGGGCCGCGCAAGCCGTCCAGCAGCCCCGCGGAAACAAGGTATTTCGTCGCGGCCTCGCGGAGGTGGTCGGCCAGCCGCTGCCACGTTGTGGCCGCGCTCAGCAGTGATGCGGGACCGGGGCCGGAATACATTCGCGCGGTGTTGATCTCTGGGGGTAACGCGCCGAAGTCCACCGCTATCTGCCCCCGGCAGGGGCGGGATGGGTGGCCGCGGATCCAGCGGGCGTGCGGGAGTTGGCTGCAAACATGACTTCCTTGGGTGGGTAGCGACCGACGTTCAGCGTCCGGTCGGGAGTTGCGGGCATGCCGACGGGCTTTGGCCGCTCCGGGCTAACGCCGTCGGCTGTTGGCCGGCGCGCGGCGCCGGCCAGACATGGCTACGAGTGGCTCGGAATGTCGATCAGCGCCTGGACACGCAAAGCTTGGTCAAGAGGTCTTGACCTGCAAGGATAGTCGAGGGTGCGCGTGACGGACATACGTCGAGGGGCCGTTGTGCCCCAGTGGCCGACGCGAGTGACGACAGCGTCCACGACCAGCGCGGCACGGACAGCGAAAAGGTCGTCGGCCGATCGCGCTTCAAACCCGCGCTCTTGAATGCCTTGTCGTCGTTCAGGGTGGAGCCGAAGTCGGGATGGCTGCGCGGTGCCGAGCCGTCCCGGAACTGAAGCGTCCCGGTGCCGGTGGTCGCGACCGACACGGCCACGTGCTGCGGTGGGCCGGCCGTCGCCTCAACCTGCAACGCCCAGAATCCGAAGGCAGCGGCGAAAAGGGACAGTGCAGCAACTACGGCCAGAGCCGACTGGCGTCGGGGCCGTCGTGAAGGTCTGCCCGCACCACGGAAGCTCACAGTGCTGCCACCGTAGCAGCGCTGGTGAGTGGCGGCCCTGCCAGTCTCCTTTGAAAAGGCTTAAAGGTAGCGCAATTTGGGCTGTGAGCGATTCGCGGAAGAAGCCGTAAGGCGGCGCAGCGGCGACTAGTGAGCCGCGGCAGGGGATTTGAAGACGATCAGCGGGATGGCCATTTCGGCGGGCGTCGCCGCGCCGTGAAAGCCTATGAGGCGAGCCGTCTCCGGCGGCTCGTGCCCGGTTGCCAGTACGGCGGCATCGCCGGTGCAGACGGCGACGACGTCGCCGATCCGCGCCAGGTGCGCCGGGCTGACCGGTCCGAACATCCCGGTGGCCACCGCCTGCTCGCGGCTGTAGACGTGCGCCCTGCCGTCGAGTACCTCGCTCCACGCCGCCTGCACGTCAGCCGCGGCGCCGGGTTCGGTGTGCAGGTAGCGAACCCTCGGCTCGCCGGCGACCACGCGGACCCCCGCGGCCAGCCGCGGGTCGGTGTCGAGGTCGACCCGCGCGTCCGGTGGAACGTTGAAACCGCCGTGGTCGGCGGTCACCAGCAGCGCCGCGTTCGGCGGTAGCGCCTCGACCAGCCGGCTGAGCAGCGCGTCCACCTGGGCGGCCGCTTCGTGCCACCGGGGCGATCCGACGCCGAATACGTGGGCGGCCGTATCCAGGGCGGCGGTGTAGCCGTAGACCAGGCCGGGCGCCGCGCGCAGCTCGTCGGCCACCGCCCGCGCGTTGTCGTCCGTCGGCTGGATCGGGCGGAACTCGGCGCCGCGGTACGCCGCCTCGGTCAGCCCGCTACCCATGAACGCGGCCGGCAGGACGGCGCGGGCGCTCACGCCGGCTTCGTTGAGCCGCCCGAACCAGGTGGGTAAGGGCTGCCACTCGGCGTGCGGTGGGTCGTCACGCCACAGGATGTGGTTGAGCACCCGATCGGTGCCCGGCACGTTCAGCGTGAAGCCCAGGATCCCGTGCTCGCCGGGCTGCGCCCCCGTGCCCAGCGAGACCAAACTGGTCGGGGTGGTCGACGGGAAGGTGCAGGTGAGCTCCGTGAGGTGGCCGGCCTGCCCGGCGAGCACGGAGGCGAGCAGCGGGGCGCTGCCGGCCAGCTCCGCAAGCAGATGCCAACCCAGTCCGTCCACCAGCACCACCGCGACCCGATCGACCTGGTCGGCCCCGCCGACCAGGTCGGCCAAACCCAGCTCGTCGACGGCGCCCGGCGCGCCGAGCAGAGCGGCGGCCGCGGGCAGCACGTCGCGGAGGGAACCGGGCACGGGGGCCAGTCTGGCACGAGCCGACCCCCAATGGCGGCGACCCGCTTCGCCCGGCTTCCGCTGACTGTGGCGACCCGCTTCGCCCGGCTTCGCCGCGCTCGCGATCGCCACGGCCGCGCTCGCGATCGCCGCTAGACGCGCGCCAGTCGGTCTCTCGTCACCCGCAGTTGACGCTCGGTTCCGTCGGCGAGGGCGCGGACCTGCCGCGGTGACAGACGGCCGCACAGCCGCCCCCAGTGCAGCGCGACCTGGTCGCCCGCGGTGGCATCCGGCACCGCGCTGTACCCATCGATCGAGACGTCGAACACAGCTGACGACGGTTCGGACAGCGCCAGCCCGTCACCGTCGAGCACCAGCCGTCGGCGCAGCACCTCGATCCGGTCGCGGTCACGGGAAAGCACGGTTCCCCAGGTGATGCGGCAGTTGTCGAGCACGTTCAGGGGATGTTCGTCCATACCCCGCCCCAGGAACCGGGTCCACGGGTACACGCCGAACACGTGGAAACAGTGGTTGGCGGCGGCCTCGCCGGCCAGGTCCGGCGTCAGGTGCGACCAATAGCGGCCCGCTTGCGGGCCGATGATCGCCAGCAATCCGTTGAAGAAGTCCCGGGGGTCCAGGTCGGCGCCGACGCCGCCGCCCAGCCAGTAGGACTCCACCAGCCGGTAATCCAGCGGGTCGGCGATGCCGGTCAGCGTCGACAGCACCCGCAGGTACGGCCACGCCCCGGAGAACGTCGTCGCCGCCCGGCGCACCTCGTCGACCGAACCGTCGCGCAGGGTGGCTCCCAGCGGGGGGCCGCAATAGCCCAGCGCGTTGGGCGCGTAGGCGTAGCGCGCGAACATGTCCGGGCCGTCGGTGTTACCGGTCAAGCGCGCCCCACCAGCTTGACCGCGTCGCGGTGCATTCGGCCGAAGTTGTAGTAGGCGGCGCACGCCCCCTCGGGGGACACCATGCACGTGCCGATCGGGGTCTCCGGGGTGCACGCCGTGCCGAAAACCTTGCACTCCCATGGCTTGAGCACACCCTTGAGCACCTCGCCGCACTGGCAAGCCTTGGGATCGGCGACCCGCACTCCGGGCATCGCGAACCGCAGCTCGGCGTCGAATCCCGAAAAGTCGTCGTGCAGCCGCAGCGCGCTTTGCGAGATGAAACCCAGTCCGCGCCACTCGAAGTGGGGGCGCAGCGCAAAAACCTTGCCCATCAACGCCAAAGCGGCGGGATTGCCCCCCTCGGGCACCACGCGCGTGTACTGGTTCTCCACCTCGCAGCGGCCCTCCCGGATCTGGGTCAACAGCATCGCGACCGCGGCCAGAATGTCCAGAGGCTCAAACCCGGCTACCACCAGAGGCTTTCGGTACACCTCCGGCACGAACCGGTAGGGACGATTGCCGACCACCGTGGACACGTGCCCGGGGCCGATGAAACCCGACAGGCGCAGGTCCGGCGACTCCAGGATGGCCTTGATCGGCGGGACGATCATCACGTGGTTGCAGAACACGCTGAAGTTGTTCAGCTTCAGGTCGCGCGCCCGGACCAGGGTGACCGCGGTCGAGGGCGCGGTGGTTTCGAAACCGATGGCGAAGAAAACCACGTGCTTGTCCGGATTGTCGAGCGCGATCTTCAGCGCGTCCAGCGGGGAGTAGACGAACCGCACGTCGGCGCCGCGCGCCTTGGCGTCCAGCAGGCTGCCGTGTGATCCGGGCACGCGCATCATGTCGCCGAAGCAGGTGAAGATCACGTCGGGTTGGCCGGCCAGCCACATGGCGTCGTCGATGCGGCCCATCGGGATCACGCAGACGGGGCAGCCGGGGCCGTGCACCAGCTCGACGTTGTCGGGCAGCAGGTGCTCGATGCCGTGCCGGTAGATCGTGTGCGTGTGCCCGCCACACACTTCCATGAACTTGAACTGTTCGCCGTCGGCGCCGGCCAGGCGTTCGATGGCGCCCAGCAGCTTGCGGGCCGCGGCCGGATCACGGAACTCGTCAACGAATTTCATGACGGTCCTTTCGTTCTCAGACGATCGATGAGGAGTCGAAGGCTTGGATCTCGGTGTCGTAGGCGTCGCCGAGCTTCTTGACGGCGGCCAGGGTGAGCAGTGCCTCCGTCTCGTCGATCTTGGCCATCGCGAACCCGACGTGAACCAGGACCCAGTCGTCGGGTTCGGGCATGTCGTCCTCGAGCAGCCGCACGCTGATGGTGCGTTGCACGCCGCTGACGTCGACCTTTGCCAAATAGTCGGCGGGATCGGTGATCTCGACGATCCGGCCCGGAATTCCCAAACACATGTGCGGCCTCCCTTCCTTTCTGGTGGCGATCCGCCGCGCCCGGCTTACGCCGCGCTTGCGATCGCCACGCCCTAGCAGATCCGCGGCAGCGGGTCGCCGACGAGCATGTCGACGATCCGTGTTCCGCCGAATCCGGTTCGCAGCACCACGCTTTCGGCTGGTTCGGTGACGATTTCCCCTACCTCGGCCGCGTCGGCACCCAGGGGATGCGACCGCAGGGCGTCGAGCCCGGCCGCCGCCTCCTCGGGCGCGACGACCGCGACGAGCTTGCCCTCGTTGGCGACGTACAGCGGGTCGATGCCGAGCAGCTCGCAGGCGCCGTTCACCATGGGCGCCACGGGAAGTCGATCCTCTTCGAGCAGCACCCCGAGACCGCAGGCCTGGGCCAGTTCGTTGCAGACGGTGCCCACTCCGCCCCTCGTCGCATCACGCAGCCAGCGGGTGGACGGCGCGGCCGCCATCAGCAGCTCCACCAGCGGGCTGAGGCACGCGGTGTCGGAGTGGATGTCGGCCTCGATGGCCAGGTCGCCCCGCGCCAGCATGACCGCCATGCCGTGGTCGCCCATCGATCCCGACAGCAGCAGCTTGTCACCGGGCCGCACCGACGCCGCGGACAGCGCGCGTCCCGCGGGAATGACACCGGCCCCGGCGGTGGTGACGAACATGCCGTCGGCGGCGCCCTTGGGCACCACCTTGGTGTCGCCGGTGACGATCCGCACGCCCGCCTTCGCGGCCGCCGCCGCCATGTCGGCGACGATCTCTTTCAATTCGGTGATGGGGAAACCCTCTTCGAGCACGAACGCCGCCGAGATCCACGACGGCACGGCACCGGCCATCGCGAGGTCGTTGCAGGTTCCGTGCACCGCGAGCGCGCCGATGGAGCCACCCGGGAAGCGCCTGGGCTGTACGACGAATGAATCCGTGGACATCGCCAGGCGTTCGCCGCTCGGCAGCGTCAGGACCGCGCTGTCACCGAGTGACTCCAGCAGCGGGTTGCGGAACGCCTCCACGAACACCGCGTCCACCAGCGCCGCCGAGGCTTTGCCGCCCGCGCCGTGGGCCAGCGTCACATGGTCGTCGAGCAACCGGGGCCGGCGCCTGCGGAACGATTCGATCCGCTCGATCACCTCGCCCTCGGCGAATCGTGGTCCCGAGGAAAGGTATTCACCCGCCGACTTCGAATTGCTCATGCCGCCCCCATGCCTTGCTTGCCGCCGAGCTGTTGGTGCACGCTCAGCCAGAGCTGATAGCCCAGCAGCGCTTGCGATTCCTGGATCCGGTGCACGCTCTGCGAACGAACGACGAAGCAGGCGTCCACATTCGGATTGTTCGCGAACGCGCCGCCGTCGTAGCCGGCGAATCCGATGGTGTACAAGCCGCGTTGACGCGCCTCGGCCAGCGCGGCGAGCAGGTTGGGCGAACCGCCGCTGGTCGACATGGCGATCGCGATGTCGCCGGCCCTGGCGCGGGCGATCAACTGCCGGGCGAACACCAACTCGAATCCGACGTCGTTGCCCAGCGCGGTCAGGATCGCCTGATCGGTGGTCAGGGGCCACGCGGGCAGCGGCATGCCGCCCGGCGGCCGGGCGAACAGCCTCGCCAGGGTGGTGGAATCGGTGCAGCTGCCGCCGTTTCCGAAGGTGAACATGCGCCCGCCCGCCGCGAAACGGCGCGCCAGCTCGGCGGCGGCCTCACCGAGCAACGCGGCGTTGGCTTCCAGTGTCGAGCGCCGCAGCGCCAGGCTTTCGGCCGCCTTCGCCTGCGCCGAGGCGGCCAGGTCGGCCAGCAGCGAGGCGGGATCGTCTTCCTGGGCGTCGATGAACGGATACAGGAAGTTGGTGGGTTCGTCGGCGGTGCTCATCGGCCCTCCTCGTCTTCCAGTCTGCCGATCGCCATGCCCGCGTGCACCAACATCAGGTCCCCGGCTTCGACCGGGTCGATCAGGGTGGTCACCACGTTTTCGATGCCGCGCGCCGTGCGCACCGTGGCGTGCCCGTCGGCCGACGCCGTCACCGCCTCGCCGGGGCGCCCCTCGTCGCTGCAGGTGACGCAAACCGACTCGGCGCGCTCGGGTTTGAGCAGGCCGGGGTGCTCGAAGCACACGTGGGTCAGTTCCCACAGCAGGTGATAGAACAGCACAAAACCGCCCGTCGCGGGCATGCGAGGATCGGGGTCGTCGAGCCACAGCACGTGGTCTGCCATGCCCGCGCCGGGGCGTTCGCCGCTGCCGATCCAGATCGTGGTGGCGCCCCATGCGGGGGCGCGCCGCATCACCGAGCGGACCTGCGCGTCGTCGGCTCCGGAAACCGCGACCACGATGTCGCCCGGCCGCACGGACACTCGCACCAGGTCAACCAGGTCGGGTCCGGTCAGCGCCACCGCGGGCAGGGCCCGTTTGCCCATGATCACCGGGTGCACGAACTCGACCGCGATGTGCAGTGCGTGCGGTTCCCACGACGGCGCGATGGACCACATGGTCGCTCCCGCCGCGAAGCGCTTGGCGAGCGTGAACGCGGTGGCGGCGAGGTCTTCGGCCAATTCAGCGCCCAGCCCGCGATCGATGGCTGTGGTGGTCATGGGTCAGCCCTCCTCCCGCGCGGTCAGCATGGAGATCGCGGCCTGACCCAGGGCGAGCCCGCCGTCGTTGGGCGGAACGATGTGGTGGGTCAGCACCTCGAATCCCGCCAGCTGCAACCGCTGACGACACGCTCTCAGCAACAACACGTTCTGGAATACCCCACCGGTGAGGCCCACCAACCGGGTGGCGCCGGCCACCTGACCGACCACCTTGGCCACGGCGTCCGCGACGGCCTCGTGAAAAGCCGCGGCCAGCAGCGCGGGTCGCGTGCCGGTGTAGAGCGCCGACACCAGCGTCTGCACCATCGGGGCGGGATCGATCACCCCGTCGGCGCCCACCATGAGCGGTAGCGACGGCCCGGCCTGCGCATCCGCAGACTGCGCCAGCGCCTCCAGCTCGATGGCGGCCTGGCCTTCGTAGTCGATGCGGTGCCGCACGCCGAGCAACGAGGCGACCGCGTCGAATAGGCGGCCCATGCTCGAGCAGGGCACGCATCCGGTTCCCGTCTCCAATTGCGAACGGGTCAGACGCAATTCGTCCGGCGTCGCGGCCGCGACGGGGGCCAGGTCGGGGGTCCAGTCGATGCCGGCCGACCACAACTGCGAGAGCGCCATCCGCCACGGGTTGCGGACAGCCGCATCACCGCCGGGCAGTGGTACTCCTAACAGGTGGCCGGCCCGGACGAATCGCTGGCTGTCGTGGCCGAGCCGGAGAATCTCCCCGCCCCAGATGGTCTGGTCGCATCCGTAACCCGTGCCGTCGAAGGAGACCCCGACGACGGGTTCTCCGATTCGCCCGTGCTCGGCCAGCAGCGACACCACGTGCGCGTGGTGGTGCTGGATGAGGTCCAGCGGTCGACCGTCCGCGCGGCGCTCCGCCCAGCTTCGGGTGTGATACCCGGGATGCAGGTCGGCGGCCAACCGCGCCGGCTCACCGCGCATTTCGCTGAGTTGGCGCACCGCCCGCTCAAACGCGCGCAACGTCTCCCAGCTGCCCATGTCGCCGATGTGCCCGGACAGATAGGCGCGTGCGCCGTCGGTGAGGCAGAAGGTGTTCTTCAATTCCCCGCCAACGGCCAGCACCGCGGGGCCCTCGGTATTCAAGTCGACCGGCAGCGGCGCATACCCGCGGGACCGCCGGATCGGCAGTTCGCGCCCGTCGACCACCCGCACCACCGAGTCATCGCACGGCACGTGGATCGGGCGATCGTGGTCGAGGACCGCATCACACAGCGCCGGAAGTCGTTGTCCGGCATCATCATCGGTGAAGCAGATGGGTTCGTCGGATCGGTTGGCGCTGGTGAGCACCAGCGCGGTCGGGACGGCTTCGGCGGCGCCGGGCACGGGCGCCAACAGCAGGTGATGGATGGGGGAGTACGGCAGCATGAGTCCCAGCAGCGGGCTACCCGGAGCGACGGCGTCGGCGACCGGCGCAGTGTCGTTCGGGGATCGGCGTCGCAGCAACACGATCGGACGGGCGGGGCCCAGCAGCACGGCGGCCTCGTCGTCGTCGACGTGGGCGTAGCGGCGCGCGACGTCCAGATCACGGACCAGCATGGCAAACGGCTTGGCGCCGCGCGCCTTTCGCGCCCGCAGCGCGGCGACGGCCGCGCCGTCGCTGACGGAGCAGGCCAAGTGGTAACCCCCGACGCCCTTGATGGCCACCACCGCGCCGGCGGCCAGCGCGCGTTGGGCGGCCGCCAGCGCTGCGTCCGCTCCGTCGACGCGTCCGCTCGCCGACCGGAACCACAGGGACGGCCCGCATTCGGGGCAGGCGATCGGCTGCGCGTGGAAGCGCCGATCCGCCGGGTCGTGGTATTCGGCGGCGCAGCGCGCACACATGGGGAACCCGGACATGGTGGTGGCCGGGCGGTCGTAGGGCAGCTCGCGGATGATGGTGAATCGCGGCCCGCAGTTGGTGCAGGTGACGAAGGGGTGGCGGTAGCGCCGGTCGCGCGGGTCGAAGAGTTCGGCGACGCAGTCGTCGCACGCCGCGATGTCGGGCGGAATCGGCGTCGTCTCGCCGGCGAGGTTCCGGCTGGCCACGATCCGGAACCCGCGTTCGGCGCCGGCATCGGCGGCGAGCTCGCTGACCGTGACGTCGCGGATCCGGGCCAGCGGCGGAGCCTCGGCGCGGAGGCGGCGCCCGAATTCGGCTATGCGTGCGCGCTCGCCCTGCACCTCAAGGAACACGGCGCCCGAATCGTTGCCGACGAAGCCGGACAGGCCGAGTTCGGTCGCGATGCGGTGGACGAATGGCCGGAAGCCAACCCCCTGCACGACACCGGTCACGGTGAAGCGCTGCCGAACGTCGCGTTGCCGCAGCAGCAGGGGGGGCGAGGTCATCTCAGCCGACCTCCGGAAAGTCAGTTGGGTCCGTGCGGCCCCGGCCCATCAGCTCGAGGCCCGCCAGCGCCTGTTCGGCGCCCGCGCGGTCCGTCTTCTCGACGGCGAAGCCCATGTGAATGATTATCCAGTCGCCCGGGGCGAATGTCTCCTCCGGCAGCATGCCGACGTTGACCCTGCGCTGTTCGCCGGTGACGTCGACCAGGGCCAGCTGCCCTTCGAAGCCGTCCAGCATCCGGATCACTTGGCCGGGGATCCCTAAACACATGGCTCAGTACCCTCTCGACTGGTTGCGACCGAGTGCGCCTGCAACGCCGCGACGATCTCCTCGACGGCGCGCGCGGCGCGGGGAACCGCCTGGGCCACCGGCTCGGTGAGGCCGATGCCCTCCTCGACGCTGCCCGCCTCGCACCCGACGACGACCGTGTAGGGCGGATTGCCGCCCAGCGCCCGCAGGCTGGCGAACACCGCGGCCGGATCCATGCTGTGGCCGTCGAAACCCATTGCGGCGGGACCTGATTCATGATCGGCCTGGAAAACGTGCAATGTGCCGGGGCTGCCGCGGCTGGGGACGGCGTCAACGAGCACCAGGGTGTCCCAGTCCTCGAGCAGGTCGTAGGCCAAGTGCATGCCGCTGATGCCGTAGTCGGTGACGCGGATGCTCCTACCGTCCTGCGGGATCTCGGCGGTGCGGATCACTTCTGATCCGAATCCGTCGTCGCCCAGGAAGATGTTGCCGATGCCCGCTACCAGGATGCGCGCTGTCATTTCGCGAGCCGGTTACATCCGCCTCAGTTTCAGGTAGCGGCGGGCATCGGGCAGGGATGCCACCCCAAGCGCCACCCCGATCGCCACCACCAACGCGATGATCGCGATGAATATCCAACCCAGGATCTCCATCTTGGACTCCTTTCACGAGTTTGCCGGGCTGCGTTGAGCTTCCAGAGGCTCGATTTCGTCGGGGGAGAAGTACAGGTAGCGGCCGTACCAGTCATGCAGGTCGGCGGCCGGGTCGTCCTCGACGACGACCGCGACGTGCTTGGTGCCCTCGACGTCCTCGTGCACCGAGGTGACACGGGCGGTCTTGCCGGCGACGAAAATGTCCTGCGCGTCGGCGTTGCGCCTCGGCCGCAACCGGACCCGGCTGCCGCGCGCCACCCTGACCCCGTTCACCAGCACCGCATCGATTTCCGGGCGTACAGCGTTGTCGGCCAGTGGATCCCACCAATCGACCCCGTCAGGGATCTCCGGGACCAGGCCCGAGATCGCGTGGGGATCGCGCAGCACGCCGTGCAGGCGAGCCATCGCGTCGGGAGACATGGCGTCACATTGGTCGATGATTCGCGCCGCCCGTGGATCGGTGGCCCGGGCCTGCGCCTTCTCCTCGTCCGTCATGGTCATCACGCGCAGGGTGAGGATCTCGTCGATCTCGGTGCAGTCATACAGGGCGGTGTCGCTCTGCTCGGCGACCTCCGGGTGGTCGTAGAGGATGATCGGCGAGATCAACAGCAATTCCCGGGTGCCGGGGGGGCCGGCCAGCACCGGAAAGCAGCGGTGCTGGCTGCACCGGGCTGCCGCGTCGACGGCTGCGGGCGGCGGCTCGAGCAGCGAAACGAACTGCCCGCCCTCGAGTTCGGCGATCAGGTGCGTTCCAATCATGGACCGCGCGATCGAGTCGTTCTTGTCCGCTGCACCGTCGCCGATGTTGCTGACCCGCACCGACACCCGGCACAGGTCGCCATCCGCCTCGCTGGCGACCGTGAGCACGCCACGTACCTCCCGTCGTTGCCGCACTAGGCGCCCGCCATCGAGGAATTCGATGTCGGTGCCCGCGTCCGCCGTCACCGACAGTGTCCACGGCCGGCCGTCGAGGGCGACAGGGCCGAAGGACCTTTCGCATTCGACCGCTTCGTCCCAGGTCAGCCACGATCCGCCCGGGGTGGCGAGCTCGTCGACGGGCTCGTATTCCCCCGGGGTGACTTCGCGCTCGGCCCGGCGGTGCTGCAACTGCAGGAATCGCACCACCAGGGTCAGCTCCCCGGCGCCGTCGACCAGGAACTGTGCCGCCAGGGCGTCGTCCTCGCCCAGGCCGGCCTCCGCGGCCCCGGGCGGGCCCAGAACGCCGAATTGCCAGCGTGATTGGTTCTTGCTCGAGGTGCCGCGGTAAGGGTAGAGCAAGTAGCCCTCGTAAAGCACCGCGTCGGCGACGGCGCGGGCCCGGTCCCGATCCTCGGTCACCGCGCCGTCTCCCGGTCCGCGTCCAGCAGTGCGGTGATCGCGTGGTCGAGGTCGAGCAGCCCGTGCGCCGACTTGTAGGCGGCCAGCGCGGTGATGGTTTCGTGGCTCAGCCGCAGCCAGCCGGCGTTCGGGTAGTGCTGGGCCATCAGCTGCCGCCAGACCGTGACCGGCATGTCGTAGCGGCATTCACAGTCCCACGGGACTTGCTGGACGGAAAACCCGCGTTCGGATTTGACGAAAATCGTTCCGCTGAAGAGGAACTGGAGCGGTAGCGCCGCGTCGCGCAGCGCATGCAGGTATTTGGCGGCGGCGACCTCGAAGTCGTAGGTGCAATCCAGCGGCAGCGCCACCGTCGTGTTGCCGGCGAAACCCTGCACCATCGCGGTGCAGTGCTGCCAGAGGAAGGTGCGCTGGGTGCTCGCCCAGCGTTCGCGCGGCCCGAACAGGTCGAGCAGCCCGGCGGCTTCGTCGTCGGAGTACGAGCGTCGCAGCGGCTCGATGCGGACCTGGCAGCGCAGGGCGATCGCGTGCACCGGGTCGCCTCCGCCATCGCCGGTGTCGACGGCGACCCGCGCCGTCAGCACCGGGCTGACGGTGTACGGCTCCGGCGCCACGTCGAGGACCGAGAAGTCGACGTCCATCATGGCGGTGTTCTCACAGCGCGCGCTTCGAGGTGGGAGAAGAAGCCGTCGATGAACTCGCGCGCCTCCTGCCCTCCGTCGAACCCACGCCACAGCATGCGCAGTCGCCCGACGAATTCGTAGCAGGCGTCGATGGGGACGAGATAGCTCTGCGGCGCACCGGATTCGGGGACCCGGACCAGCAGCGCCTCGACGTCGTCGACCAGCAGGCCCACCCGGGCGTCGGCGCCGCTGAGCGCGTCCCAAACGTCCAGCGCGAGCTCGGATTCGCAGGCGCCGGCCGGTCCGGGATAGAAGGCGACGGTGCGCCCGAGTGCGGAGTTCGTGAAGAAGAAGGCGACGCCCACCGGGATCTGCAACGCCTCCCAGGCGCGGCGATCCAGCGCGAAGCCCGGGAATGACAGATACCGGTCGGGCACGGCGCGGTAGCGGAGCTCCGCCTGGGAGTCGGTGAACAGCAGATAGCAGGCTCGGCATACGCACATGAGCTGGCGGTCAGCCACATTCACCACGTGCTGATGGGTGTCAGCGATCGATTCCGAGCACATCTCACACCGCTCCCCGGCCGGTTCGGGGGCCGCACGGTTGCTGCGGATGCGGGTCAGGACCTCGTACGGGGTCGTCATGCCGGGGCGCCCATCGGTTCGGCCAGCGCTACCGATGGCACCCCGTCGCGCACCAGCAGGGGGAGCGGCTCGAGGTGAGTTCCGCCTGCGCCGGCACCCGCGTGGACGACGTCGAACTGCGTGCCGCAGCGCGGGCAGCCCAGGAGCGTCTCGCGCAGTCGTGCACCCGCCAACGAGTCGTCACACACCGGACAGTGGTCACGGTAGGCCAGCGGCAGGTCGCCGATCCTGCACACCACCAGAGGGGTGTCCGACACCAGGAAACCCGCCACCTCGCCGGGCTCCAGCTCGGCCAGTTCGGGTACCGGGTACCAGGTCGAGCTCGTCGAATGCAGATGGGCCAGTAGGGATTCGGCGGGTATCACGGCCGGGCCGGGCGCGGATTCGGCGGTCACCACCTCGATCGACGAGACCTCGGGCGCGGCGGCGCGCACCGCGTCCTCGACCGCCAATTCCAGCGTCACCGCCGATGACGGACAGCTCTTGCAACTGCCGGTGAATGCGAGCCGCACGGTATCGCCGTCGACTCCGATCAGGTCGACGTCACCACCGTGCGAGCCCAGGTACGGCCGCACCCGGTCGAGCGCGTCGGACACCCTGCGGTGCACGTCGTGGGGGTGCAGGCCGTGGACGAGGAGCAGGCTGGCCACCGACGACCTGGCTGTCTCTTATACACATCTGACGCTGCCGACGATCGCATA
>NZ_LZSZ01000178.1:0-1210 GCF_001665645.1 Mycobacterium sp. 852002-30065_SCH5024008
TGGTGTTTGATTTTGGGGCGCTTCCGCCGGAGGTTAATTCGGCGCGGATTTACGCCGGTCCAGGGTCGGGGTCGTTGATGACCGCGGCGTCGGCGTGGAATGCGATTGCTGCGGAGTTGCAGTCGGCGGCGTTGAGCTATCAGAACGTGGTGACTCAGCTTGCCAGTGAGGAGTGGGCGGGCACGGCCTCGGCGGCGATGGCGGCGGCGGCGACTCCGTATGCGGAGTGGCTGGCGACTACGGCGGCGCAGGCTGAGCAGGCGGCCGTGCAGGCCAGCGCGGCGGCGGCGGCCTATGAGGCGGCGTTTTCCGCGGTGGTGCCGCCGCCGGTGATCGCGGCCAACCGTGCCCTGGTGCAGCAATTGCAGACGACCAACGTGATCGGGCAGAACACCGGGGCGATCGCGCAGTTGGAGGCCCAGTACGGCGAGTTTTGGGCGCAGGATGCCGGCGCGATGGCCAACTACTCGGTGCAGTCCACGGCGGCGACCAAGGGCATCACGCAGTTCCAGGCCGCGCCGAAGGTCACCAACGATGCGGGCACGGCCACCCAGTCCAGCACGGTGGCCAACGCGGCGGCCAACACCTCGGCCGGCAACACGGCCAACGTCGTGCAAAAGGCGGCGACGACCGCCACCACGACCGCGGCTCCGCAGGCCGCGGCGGCCACGACGAGCACCGACCCGCTGAGCGAGCTCTGGTTCCTGTTGACCGGCCAAACCTCCATCCCCACCAACCTGGGAGCTGCCGTCAACGGCTACAGCCCGTTCGCGAGCTTGTTCTATAACACGGAGGGTCTGCCTTACTTCAGTACCGGTATGGCCAACACCTTCACCCAGATCTCCAAGACGGTGGGGTTGATCGGCGGCGCGGCTCCCGCGGCGGCCAAGGCCCTGCCCGGCCTGGGTGGACTCGGTGGCCTGCTCGGCGGCGGTGCCGGCGCGGTGCACCCGGCGGCCGCGATCGGCGGCGCGGCCTCCATCGGTGGCAAGTTGTCGGTGCCGGTGGCCTGGACCGGCGGCCCGGCCGTGCCGGCCATGGGACACACCGCCATCCCGGTCAGCGCCATCAGCGCCGCCCCCGAAGGAGCCGGGGGACCGGGCAACCTGCTCGGCGGCATGCCCCTGGCCGGCATGGGCACCGGCACCCACGCCGGCGCCGGACCCCGATACGGATTCCGCCCCACCGTCATGGCCCGACCCCCCTTCGC
>NZ_LZSZ01000179.1:0-35969 GCF_001665645.1 Mycobacterium sp. 852002-30065_SCH5024008
ATGCGATCGTCGGCAGCGTCAGATGTGTATAAGAGACAGGCCCAGCCCGCCCAGCCGTGGTGGCCTTCGGCGCTGGGCTACGGGGTGTTGGGGGTAGTGGTGGGCCTTACCGCCTGGGCCCTCAATCGGAAACGGAGCGACGACGACGTAGGGGAGCCCGCCACCACGTCAAGGTCTTCCGGCAGTTGACCGGTCTTTCTTGGCTGCTCGGCGCGATGGCGCTCATCGCTATCGGCGGGCTTTTCGCGGCGATCGACGCCGCCATCAGCACCGTGTCGCTGGCCCGGGTCCAGGAGCTGGTGCGCGAGGAGCGGCCCGGCGCCGTGTCACTGGCCGAGGTGATGGCCGAGCGGCCGCGCTATATCAACCTGGTTGTGCTGCTGCGCATCACGTGCGAAATCACCGCGACCGTGCTGTTGGTGCTGTTCTTGTACGACAACTTCGGCCTGAACTGGGCGTTGTTCGGGGCCGCCGCCACCATGGTGGTGATGAGTTTCGTCGTCATCGGGGTCGGCCCGCGCACCCTCGGTCGCCAGCACGCGTATTCCATCTCGTTGACGACAGCCGTTCCACTGCGGCTCATTTCGTGGTTGTTGATGCCGCTCAGCCGGTTGCTGGTGGTCCTGGGTAATGCGCTGACACCCGGCCGCGGCCTGCGCAACGGGCCGTTCGCATCCGAGATCGAGCTTCGCGAAGTCGTGGACCTGGCCCAGCAGCGCGGCGTGGTCGCCGCGGACGAACGCCGGATGATCGAGTCGGTCTTCGAGCTCGGTGACACGCCGGCCCGCGAGGTGATGGTGCCGCGCACGGAGATGATCTGGATCGAAAGCGACAAGCTTGCCAGTCAAGCGTTGAACCTCGCAGTGCGCAGCGGGCACTCCCGCATCCCGGTGATCGGCGAGAATGTCGACGACATTGTCGGCGTCGTATACCTCAAAGACCTTGTGCAGCAGAGCTTTCTGTCGGGGGATGGCGGTCGTGGCATTACCGTGGCGCAGGTGATGCGTCCGGCGGTGTTCGTGCCGGACTCCAAGCCGCTGGATACGCTGCTGCGCGAAATGCAGCGCGACCGCAACCACATGGCCCTCCTCGTCGACGAGTACGGCGCGATAGCCGGCCTGGTGAGCATCGAAGACGTGCTGGAAGAGATCGTCGGCGAGATCGCCGACGAGTACGACCAGGCGGAGACCGCACCGATAGAAGACCTGGGCGACAAACGTTTCCGCGTCTCGGCGCGGTTGCCGATCGAAGACCTCGGCGAGCTCTACGACGTGGATTTCGACGACGACCTCGACGTCGATACCGTCGGCGGCCTGCTCGCCCTGGAACTGGGCCGGGTTCCGCTGCCCGGGGCCGAGGTGGTCTCACATGGCCTGCGGCTGCAAGCCGAAGGCGGCACCGACCACCGGGGGCGGGTACGGATCGGCACGGTCCTGCTGAGCCCCGCCGCGCCCGAGTCCAACGGTTCCGACGGAGAGAACCCGCAATGACGCCGAGCATCCGCCTAATTCGGCACATCAGCCCCGAACTCGCACCGTGTGCACCTCCGACGACATGACCGAATTCCATTCCGGTTTCGTGTGTTTGGTCGGCCGGCCGAACACCGGTAAGTCGACGCTGACCAACGCGCTCGTCGGCACCAAGGTGGCGATCACCTCGACGCGGCCGCAGACCACCCGGCACACCATCCGCGGCATCGTGCACCGGGAGAACTTTCAGATCATCCTGGTCGACACGCCGGGCCTGCACCGGCCGCGCACTCTGCTGGGCAAGCGGCTCAACGACCTGGTGCGCGACACCTATGCCGAAGTCGACGTGATCGGGTTGTGCATCCCGGCCGACGAGGCGATCGGCCCGGGTGACCGATGGATCGTCGACCAAATCCGTTCGAACGCACCGAAGACGGCGCTGGTGGCCATCGTCACCAAGATCGACAAGGTGCCCAGGGACCGGGTGGCCGCGCAGTTGGTCGCGGTCAGCGAGCTGGTCGGCGCCTCGGCGGAAATCGTTCCGGTGTCGGCGACCACCGGGGCGCAGGTGGACGTGCTGATCGACGTGCTCGCCGCGGCGCTGCCCCCCGGCCCGGCGTACTACCCCGACGGCGAGCTGACCGACGAGCCCGAGGAAGTTCTCATGGCGGAGCTCATCCGCGAGGCCGCCCTGGAGGGCGTCCGCGACGAGCTGCCGCATTCGTTGGCGGTGGTCATCGACGAGATCAACCCCCGGGAGGACCGCGACGACCTCATCGACGTGCACGCGCTGCTCTTCGTCGAGCGCGACAGCCAGAAGGGGATCATCATCGGCAAAGGCGGCGCCCGACTGCGACAGGTGGGCACCGCGGCGCGCGGCCAGATCGAAAAGTTGCTCGGCACCAAGGTCTACCTCGAACTGCGCGTCAAGGTCGCCAAGAACTGGCAGAGCGACCCCAAACAGCTTGGCCGGCTTGGCTTCTGAAGCGCCGGCGCCGTCGAAAGCCGAAGCCGCTCAAGCGAAGTCAACTTCGGTGATGTGCCGCTTCGGGATTCACCTTCGCGGCGGTCCACCGGACACCGGCGGCGTGCCCGTTTCGGCGGTCCACCACATCGTCGGCTGCTTGGTCGACCACCCGCACACGGCCTCCAGTTCGGCGGCCAGCGAGATCAGCATGCCCTCGCTGTTGTGCGGCCCCATCAACTGCACTCCGATCGGCAGCCCCTCGGAGGTGAACCCCGCCGGCACGTTGATCGACGGCCAGCCCAGTACATTCCACGGGAAGGTCAGTGGGCAGGCGGCGATCATCGCTCGATCGGTGCCGAAGCCGCTCAACCGGTCGAAGGCGCGCGCCGGCGGCGGCGGCTGGGCGGTGGTCGGAGCCACGACGACATCGACGATGTCGAAGATCGAACCCACCCGACGTTGGGCCTCGGTTTCGTGCCGGCGCGCGGTGCGCAGGATCGCCTGACCCAGCACGTGGCCCACCCGCAAGTTGGACACCGTGCGGGGGTCGAGGATCACCCCGTCGCCCAGCCGCTCCTCCCAGTCCCGCAGGCCGGCGGTGGACCGGGCGAGGAAATCCCACGACAGCCGCAGCCCGTAGTCGGGGTTGCCCGGCACCACGGTGTGGCCGAGCAGCTCGAGCTGCCGGGCCACGGCTCGCGTCGCCGCCAGGATCTCGGGATGCAGCTTGGACCGAAAACCGGTGTACGGGAACCGGGTTGACAGCGCGATGTTCAGCGGGCCGGGCGCGATACCGACATAGTCGGAGGCGGTGATCGGGGGCGGCTTGTGCCGGTCGCCCTCGACGTTGCCCGACGCCGCGTCGAGCACCAACGCCGCATCGGCCACCGTTCGGGCCAGCACACCGTTGACCGTGATGCCGTTGAACGCCTCGGGCAGTGGCCAGGTGGAGATGCGGCCGCGCTGCGGCTTGATGCCCACCAGGTGCGTCCACGCGGCGGGGATGCGGACGCTGCCCGCCCCATCGGAGCCGATCGCCGCGGTGACGAGTCCCGCGGCCACCGCGGCCGCGCTGCCCCCCGAGGAGCCGCCCGGGGTGTGCCGGCGCGACCAGGGGTTGCGGGTATGCCCGAACCCGGGTCCGCTGGTGAACGGCCACTGGCCCAGCTCGCAGGTGTTGGTCTTGCCGACGATCACCGCGCCCGCGGCCTTCAGGCGGCGAACCACCTCGGCGTCGTGGGTGGCGGGTGGGACATATCCCTCGGTGCCGAAGGCGGTCGGCACTCCAGCAACGTCGACGTCGTCCTTGACCGCGATCGGGATGCCCAGCAACGGCGCCGTGTCTCCGGCCGCCCGCCGCCGGTCGGCCGCCGCCGCGTCGGCCAGGGCCGACTCGGTGAGCACCACGCGGAAGGCGTTCAGCGTGGGCTGGCTGGCGTGGATGGCGTGCAGGGACCGGCGCACCAGTGTGACCGAAGTCACGGACCGGCTGGCAAGCTGATAGAGCAGGTCAGTGAGTGTGGGCAGGCGCTGGCCACCGGATCCGAAAATGGATCCAGGACCTGACTCGGAAGCGCCAATCACGGGGTACGAGACTAACCGGCGCGGATACCAGCATTGTCGCGGCGGGGTGCAAAACTATTGTGATGCGGCTGTATCGAGACCGGGCGGTGGTGTTGCGCCAACACAAGCTCGGCGAAGCCGACCGGATCGTCACGCTGCTCACTCGCGACCACGGATTGGTTCGGGCGGTGGCGAAGGGCGTTCGTCGCACCCGCAGCAAATTCGGCGCGCGGCTGGAACCGTTCGCGCACATCGACGCGCAACTGCATCCCGGCCGCAACCTCGACATCGTCACCCAGGTCGTCTCGATCGACGCGTTCGCCACCGACATCGTCAGCGATTACGGCCGCTACACCTGCGGGTGCGCGATGCTGGAAACCGCCGAACGCCTCGCCGGGGAGGAGCGGGCCCCCGCCCCGGCCCTGCACCGGCTCACGGTCAGCGCCTTGCGGGCGGTGGCCGACGGGCGCCGCTCCCGGGACCTGCTGCTGGACGCCTACCTGCTGCGTGCCATGGGCATCGCCGGATGGGCGCCGGCGCTGACCGAGTGCGCCCGGTGCGCCACACCAGGGCCGCACCGCGCGTTCCATGTCGGCGCCGGGGGCAGCGTCTGCACGCACTGCCGTCCGGCCGGTTCGACGACACCGCCGCCGGGCGTGCTGGATCTGATGTCCGCGCTGCACGACGGCGATTGGGAGTTCGCCGAAGAGGCCCCGCAATCGCACCGCAGCTACGTCAGCGGACTGGTGGCCGCGCACCTGCAATGGCATCTGGAACGCCAGCTCAAGACGTTGCCACTGGTGGAACGGCCGTATCACGTCGACCGCACCATCGCCGAACGGCGCGCAGCGCTGATGGAGCAGTTGGACTGTGGCTAAAGCTGAGCGCAAGCTCAAGTCGACCGGCTTCCCGCAGCTGCCCCCGGCGCCCGACGATTACCCGGTTTTCCCCGACAAATCGACATGGCCGGTGGTCTTCCCCGAGCTGCCGCCGTCTCGTGACGGCGGCCCGAGCCGGCCGCCGCAGCACACCTCGAAAGCGACCCCGCCGCGTATTCCGGCGGACCGATTGCCCAATCATGTGGCCATCGTCATGGACGGCAACGGCCGCTGGGCCACCGAACAGGGACTGACCCGCACCGATGGCCACCGGGCCGGCGAGGCGGTAGTCATTGACGTCGTCTGTGGCGCAATCGAAATCGGCATCAAGTGGCTGAGCCTTTACGCGTTTTCCACCGAGAACTGGAAGCGGTCCCCCGAAGAGGTCCGCTTCCTGATGGGCTTCAACCGGGACGTGGTCCGCATGCGCCGGGTGAACTTGAAGACCATCGGGGTCAATATCCGGTGGGTGGGTTCGCGGCCACGGCTGTGGCGCAGCGTGATCAATGAGTTGGCGATCGCGGAGGACATGACGAAGGACAACGACGTCATCACGGTCAACTACTGCGTCAACTACGGCGGTCGTGCCGAAATCGCCGACGCCGCAAAGGAAATCGCGCGCTTAGCCGCCGCCGGCAGGCTGAACCCGGAACGCATCACGGAGTCGACGGTGGCGCATCACCTGCAACGGCCCGACATCCCCGACGTGGACCTCTTCCTGAGGACCTCGGGGGAGCAGCGGTCCAGCAACTTCATGCTGTGGCAGGCCGCGTACGCCGAGTACATCTTCCAGGACAAGCTATGGCCCGACTACGACCGCCGCGACCTGTGGGCGGCGTGCGAGGAATACGCTTCGCGCAACAGAAGATTCGGGAGCGCCTGATGCCATCACTGCAGGAACGTCTGGCGTCGGCACTCGGCGTGGTCCTTGCGGTCGAGGAGGAGTCCGACGGGGCGCTGACGGTGCGCCATGCCGGGACCATTGCGTCGTTGCGGGTGGTGAACATCGCCGA
Source organism: Mycobacterium sp. 852002-30065_SCH5024008 (assembly GCF_001665645.1). Taxonomy (NCBI): domain Bacteria; kingdom Bacillati; phylum Actinomycetota; class Actinomycetes; order Mycobacteriales; family Mycobacteriaceae; genus Mycobacterium; species Mycobacterium sp. 852002-30065_SCH5024008. The sequence continues at coordinate 5,891 of NZ_LZSZ01000179.1, forward strand.
CGACCTCGATCTGGTGTCGCTCACCCAAGTCTTGGCGTGGGACCTGCCGCTGACCAAGAAGATCAGCGATCAGGTCGCCAAGCAGGCCCGCACCAGCAACTTCGGCAGCGTCACGATGGTCGAGAAGGTCAACGAGAAGGCCGTGCAACGCAACTCGGGCAAGGGCGCGGCCAAGACCGCCGACGTGATGCTGCGCTACAACTTTCCCGGCGGCGGCCTGACCGACGACGCGCTGCGCACCCTGGTTCTGTTGGTGCTGGATAGCGGCATCGAGATACGTCGCACATTGACGGGTTAGGGCTCTAGGACACCGCCGACTCGGCCAGCGCGATGGCTGCCGATCCGCGGGCGTTTTCGGCCACGCGGGTCTGCAGCAACGAGCGTAGGAGGTCTTGGTCGTGCTGAGCCGGCCGGGTCGAGTCGACGAACCGCTCGACGACTTCGACGAAGCGATCCGGGTCGTCTTTGAAAGGCATGTGCCCGGAGTTTTCGAAGATCTCTAAGCGTGACCCGGGCACCGCATCGTGGGCCACCCGGGCGTGGTCTACCGGGATCACGAAGTCGTCCTCGCCCCAGATCACTTGCACCGGAATGGGTTGCGCGAGATAGCTTCGGTCCAGCATTGTGACGAATTGGCCGCGCCTGTCCACCACCGACCGCAAGGTGCGCGCGAACGCCGACAATGCGCGCGGGTCCCGGAAGCCTTCGAGCAGATTCACCACATCGGCGACGTCGTGCCCCAGGTTGGTGGGGCCCAGTACGGTAGCCATGGCCCGCCCGAACAGTCGGATCGCCGGCATCACGCCCGGCATGCGCAGCATCGCCAGGGCCTCGCTGCCCAACGGCATCGCCGCCAATCGCAATGCCACGCTTACTTCCTCGGCGACGCCACCGCTGCTGACCAGCACAATGCGCTCTACCAGCTGCGGGTACTGATAGGCGAATTGCATTGCGACACCGCCACCGAACGAATGCCCGACCAGGGTGACACGGTCAATGTCAAGCGCGGCAAGTAGGTCACGCATGCCGTTCGCGAAGGCCGCCAATGAGTAGTCGGCGCGTGGTTTGTCCGATTCCCCGTGGCCCAGCAGGTCCGGTGCGATGACCGTGAACCGTCGCGCAAGTTTGGCGTGCACGGGCTCCCATGCCGTGGACTTGTCGCCGACGCCGTGGATCAGCAACAGAGCCGGTCCCGACCCGGCTACCCGGAAGGCACGTCGGTAGCCGTGAATGGTGCGAAATTGCAGTGACGGAGCCTCGACGTCGCGTACCGGCCGCAGATGGGGCGATGGGTGGTGCCGCATGGTGCTCTCACTTCCCTAGAGTTCTTGGTTGTCTCGGCCCGTGGGCCACTCATGGGTAGGAGCACGCGGCGGGCGCGTGTTGGACACTTTTTTCAGAACTTTTTTCCGCCGTGCCGCGTTCGGCCGGCTCGGGTCAGCCTAGGACCCGCACTGTGAACACGTGCCGAAGATCTCGATGGTGTGGCTGACGTCGGAATAGCCGTGTTTGGAGGCGACTTGCGCCGCCCACTGTTCGACCTCGTGGTCGCCGACTTCGATGGTGGAACCGCAGCTGCGACAGACCAGATGGTGGTGGTGGTGTTCGGAGCACCTGCGGTAGACCGACTCGCCGGTGTCGGTGCGCAGCGTGTCGACCATTCCCGCCGCCGCCATGGATTGCAGCGTCCGGTAGACGGTGGTCAGCCCGATGTTCTCGCCGCGGCGGCGCAGCTCGTCGTGCAACTCCTGCGCCGAGCGGAAGTCGTCGAGGGTGTCCATCAGCGTGGAGATCGCTGCCCGCTGACGGGTCGACCGGACACTCGCGCCTGTCATTGTGTGTCCTCGCTCGCGTGGGCGACCGCGTCCACCACGATGTGCGCCAGGTGATGGTCGGCAAGCCGGTAGAGCACCTCGCGGCCGGATCGCTCCCCGGCGACGACGCCGGCGGCCTTCAGGATCTTCAGGTGCTGGCTGACCAGTGGCTGCGGCACGCCGAGCGCGTCGACCAGCTCGTGCACGCAGCGCTGGGATTCACGCAACTGCAGCACGATGGCGATCCGCACCGGGGCGGCCAGCGCGCGCAGCAGCTCACCGGCCGCGTCGAGAATCTCGCGCGGCGGCGGGACGGGGTAATCGGCCGGCGCGTGTCCGCCGGGCCCGGATTCGCCGTGCTCGTGGGCAACCACGCTCATCGCCGGTCCCACGTCACCATCGGCGGTGGCCGGCAGCGAGGAAGGCGGGGATGGGGACATCGCCATGGAGAGAGTCATCACCTCGAGAAGGGCCAGGTAGCGGGGAGGGACGCCGTGAGGGTCGACTTCCACTGTCACATGCATGATGGCGCATGTCAAAGACCGCGGGGCCGATCGTTACGATGACGAATGCTCTGCGCACGGCGGTCGAGCGCCGCTCGTGCCCGTTCAAACCCGGAAAGGGAGTGCACCACCCCGTGGCGTCCGTCATCGACACCGTAGTGAACCTGGCCAAACGTCGCGGCTTCGTCTTTCCTTCGGGAGAGATCTACGGCGGCACCCGGTCGGCGTGGGACTACGGCCCGCTGGGAGTGGAACTCAAGGAGAACATCAAGCGGCAGTGGTGGCGATCGGTGGTCACCGGACGCGACGACGTCGTGGGCATCGATTCGTCGATCATCCTGCCGCGGCAGGTCTGGGTAGCCTCCGGCCACGTCGAGGTTTTCCACGACCCACTGGTCGAGTGCCTGAACTGCCATCACCGGCATCGCCAGGACCACATGCAGGAGGCTTACGCGGCGAAGAAGGGGATCGACGACCCCGACTCGGTGCCGATGACGGAGATCGTCTGCCCGGATTGCGGAACCAAGGGCCAGTGGACGGAGCCGCGCGAGTTCAACATGATGCTCAAGACGCACCTCGGGCCGATCGAGACCGAGGAGGGCTTGCACTATCTGCGTCCGGAGACCGCGCAGGGCATCTTCGTCAACTTCGCCAACGTCGTCACTACCGCGCGCAAGAAGCCGCCGTTCGGTATCGGCCAGATCGGCAAGAGTTTTCGCAATGAGATCACGCCGGGCAACTTCATTTTCCGAACCCGCGAGTTCGAGCAGATGGAAATGGAATTCTTCGTGGAGCCGTCGACCGCGAAGGAATGGCACCAGTATTGGATCGACACCCGCCTGCAGTGGTATCTCGAGCTGGGTATCGACCCGGAGAATCTGCGGTTATTCGAACACCCCGCCGAGAAGCTTTCGCACTACTCCGACCGGACCGTCGACATCGAGTACAAGTTCGGCTTCGCGGGCAACCCGTGGGGCGAACTGGAGGGCGTCGCCAACCGGACGGACTTCGACTTATCCACGCACGCAAAACATTCCGGCGCCGACCTGTCGTACTACGACCAGGGCACCGATACCCGGTACATCCCATATGTCATCGAACCGGCGGCCGGGCTCACGCGGTCGTTCATGGCGTTTCTGATCGACGCCTACACCGAGGACCAGGCACCCAACGCCAAGGGTGTGATGGAGAAGCGCACGCTGCTCCGGCTGGATCCGCGGTTGGCCCCGGTCAAGGCCGCGGTGCTGCCGCTGTCCCGGCACGCCGACTTGAGTCCCAAGGCTCGCGACCTGGCCGCCGAATTGCGCACGTGCTGGAACATCGATTTCGACGACGCCGGCGCGATCGGGCGCCGCTACCGGCGCCAGGACGAGGTGGGGACGCCGTTCTGTGTGACGGTGGATTTCGACTCCCTCGAAGACAACGCCGTCACGGTGCGCCGGCGCGATGACATGACACAGGAGCGCGTCGCGATGAACGCCGTCGCCGACTACTTGGCGGCGCGGCTCAAGGGTTGCTGACCGGCGCTGGCACCGCCGGTTCCGAAGCTCCCGCCTTGCCTGTTGACCGGCATGGACACGCCGCCGCCACGTAATTAAACGTTTCGTAAAAAACGGTATTTGGATAGCCGATTGGCTTAGGCTCGATCCAAATGTTGCTCACGTGTCTAGTCGCCGGGGGTGGGTGTCGGTTCGTGTGGGTGTAGGTGTCGTTGACTCGGTAGTCGGTGGGTTAGGGATGCGATGATTCCAGCTTTTATGCTGTTCCCCCCCGAGATCAACTCTGCCCTGATGTATGGCGGCGCCGGCCCTGGCCCACTGTTGACGGCGGCCGCGGCCTGGGAAGCACTGGCGGCGGACTTGGCGGCTGCGGCGGCGTCGTTCGAGTCGGTTGTGACGGGAGTGGCTGCCGGCCCCTGGATGGGCCCGTCGTCGGTGGCGATGGTGGCGGCGGCGACGCCGTACCTGCAGTGGCTGATCTCGGCCGCCGGGCAAGCCGAGTTGGCGGCGGCCCAGGCGACGGCGGCGGCGGGGGCCTATGAGGCGGCGTTCATGGCGACGGTGCCCACCCCGGAGGTGCTCGAGAATCGCCTCCGGCTGCTCATGCTGATCGCCACGAACTTCCTCGGTCAGAACACCCCGGCGATCGCGATGACCGAAATCGAGTACATGGAGATGTGGGCCCAGGACGTGGCCGCGATGGTGGGCTATCACATCGGGGCGCAGACGGTGGCGGCGACGCTGCCGGCGTTCAGCGCCCCGCCGGTAGCCCTGGGTGGACTGGCGGGGCTGGTGACGGCGCCGCTGGACTTCGTGTCCCAGGCTTTCGGAGCGTTCTCGTCGCTGGGGGCCGGCTTTGTTTCGCAGCTGCAGGCGGTGCTCGGGGCGTTCTTCCCAGGCCTGTCGTCGGTGACGTCGTTACTCTCGTCGATGCCGGTCACGACGATGACCGCCCTGGCACCGATTGGGATGTACCCCGCGACCGCGCTGATGTCCCCGATGATGGTGCTGGCCCAAAACGTCGGGCCGGCGGCACCCACGATGGCCGGTGTCACCACCGTGGCCGGGCAGGCCCCGCTCGCCACCGGCGGCCTGCAGGCGCCGCAATCGCTCGGCGGGCTGGGCGTCGCCACGGCCGGGTTGGGCACCGCGCGGTTCGTGGGAGCGATTACGGTGCCTCCGACCTGGCAGGGGTCGATGCCGGTGCCGGCGGTCCTGACGAGTCTCGCGGTGCCGGCGCTGGGCACCCAACTACCGACCCCGATCGCGACGGGCGGATCGTCCCCCGCGTCGGCCGCACCCGCCGGTTCCACCCCGGCCATGGCCATGGCGATGGACGATCGGGACGCCGACAAAGACAAGACCGACGGGAGGGGTCGCCGCGGCGGCGAGAACCCGCACGTGGTGCAGTCGCGGCCCAAGGTGGTGCCGCGGACCAAGGGCGGATAGCAGGGGGGCCGCCGCCGTTCGCAGGCGCTGAGCCCGCTCGCCGGCTCCGGCTTGGGCGTCGGGGATGCCTGCGGAAGCAAATCCACGTTTTTCGGGTAATTGTCTGAAGTTTGGCTTACGATGTGCCTGCTTGCTGTTATTAGGTTCGGCCACAGCATCCGAAAGTCGGCTGTGGAAGGAGGCAACATGCTTTTGCCTCTTGGTCCGCCGTTACCAGATGACTCGGTGTCGGCGGTTCGGGGTGAGTCGGGGATGCTCGGTGGCCTGTCGGTTCCACTCGTTTGGGGTGTGGTCGTGCCGCCGGATGACTACGACCATTGGGCCCCGAAGCCGGAAGTGAGTGTCGATCCCGGCGACCCGGCGGCCGATGTCCCCGCCCCGGCCGCGGTCGGTGACGCCAAAGAATGGAACGAGTGGCAGCGGTGGGAAGGCGAAGCCGAACCCCACTTCGACGTACCGCGCAGCGGAGGCGTGATTCCGCATTCACCGGCCGCCGGTTGACCGCCGCGTTCTAGGGCGAGCGGCTCAGAATCGGCCGCCGCCGCCCATGAAGCCGCCGCCGGAGGATCCCCCCGAAGACCCGCCGAACGATGTGGGACTCCAGCCGCCGAAGCCGCCCCGCATGCCCCCACTGAGCAGGTTGCCGATGATGATGCCGCCCAGCATTGCCCCCATGTCGCTGCCCCCGCGCCGCGTGTAGCCGCGCTGAATCGCTTGCACATCGGCATTGGCCAACGACTGCGCCTGGGCGGCCAGCGTCGACGCCGCGTTGGCGTGGGAAATCGCCTCGGTCGGGTTCGTCGCCCTCTTGTCCCGCGCGGCTTGCAGGTGCCGGGTGGCTTCAGCCAGCCGGGTGCGGGCCTCCGGGCCGATGCTGCCGCGACGCGTGTCGATGTAGTCGGAGACCGCGCGCACCCGTGACTCGGCGGTGAACAACGCCTGCTCCAATGACCGGTTGAGCTGCTCGGCGGTGGCCCGCTCCTGCGCCAGGGTGACCAGCAGCCCGTTGAGGTCGGCGTCCGCTTTGGCTAACTGGGCGAACGCGCCGAGCGGGTCGGTGGAGCCGCCGGCACGCGCGCCGTCGACGGCCCGCGTGGCCGCATCGCGCGCCGCGCGCAGATCGCCGGTGTGAGCGGTTGTCTCCGCTCTCTGCAGGAGGTCGGCCGCCCGTTTGATGTCGGCCTGAATGTCGGCCATGGCCGACGGCAGCCTGTCGATGGCGTGCTGGATGTCGGTGGCCGCGTTGTCCACCGAGTCGAGTAGCGCCCGCGCCTGCCCGAGCGCGGACTCCGCGGCGCGGAACGCGTCCACCAAGCCGGCCTGCCGGCCGCTGACGGCTTCGGCAGCCAAATCCCGGGCGGTGCCGATGTTGCGGTCGGCGAACGCCAGCCGCTCCTTGGCGGCCGAGACATTGCCGGATACGGAAGTCAGTGCGGTGGCGTCGAATTGGTCGTGTAGTTCGGCCAGCCGCTGCTCTGACGGCGCTATCCGGGAGGTGAGCTCAACGTATTGCTGGGTGAGCGCGTCGAGCCGCGACGGGGCGTTGATCACCAGATCGCGCAGGTTCTCGAACGCCTCGGTCTGCGACTCCAGTTCCGCATCGGCGCGTGCCGCCGACATGACGACCCGGGTGAGCAACTCGCGGCGTTGGTCGGGCGTCTCCGGTGTGCTGTCGTCCAGTTGCTGTCGTACCGTGAACGCTTGGGCCAGAGCGGCTTTGGCGTTGGTCACGGCTTGGGTGAAGGGTTGGGTCCGCTCTTCACCGAACTCGGCGATCGCCAGGTCGAGTTCGTTGGAGCTGGTTCGCACGGCGTTGTCGACGTCCACCACGAGTGCGCGCGACAGGTCGTCGAGGGCCTGCAGCGGCACGGCGGCCAGCGCTTGGGAGTCGGTGGGGTCGACCCGTCGGGCCGCGGCCAATTCGGCCGCGCGCCGGCGCCGACCGCGATAGCGCATGACCAACAGCAAGGCCGCTACCGCGACGAGAATGATCGCGAGCGTGACCAGCAGGGCCACCCGGCCCGACGAACCCGGTGACGTGTTGAGCCCGTTGGCCGCCGCGACCGCGGCGCCGCTCCAGTCGCCGTTGTGCAAGGCGGGCTCGATCTTGTTGTGCCGCAAGTCATCGACCTGGCGGGCGTTGACGCTCTTGACGGTGGACGGCACCAGGAAGGCGTAGGCACGGCCGGCGGTGGCGACGGCCAGCAGGGCGTCATAGTCACCCAGATCGCTGGTACGCACCGTGCGCTGCGCCCAGTTCACCGGGCTCTGGTCGGAAAAGTCGTCGACGTAGACCACCCACAGCCGGATGTGGCGATCCGTGTACAGCTTGCGCACCGCCGAGGTGACCGCCGCACGGCCGGATTCCGACAGGGCACCCGCATTGTCGGTGACGTAATCCGCCAGCCGGAACGGGGGTTGCGCGCCGGCCCCGGGTGCCACAAGCAGTCCGCCGCTGAAAGCAATTGCGAGGATGACACCTAGCAGCCGGGCAGTGCGCATGACGTCAATCTAGCCCCGCGGCGACGCGGGCAAAGAGCCGTGCGGCGGAGCGGTCCGCCGTCCCGCGTTCCCTGGCAGACTGTGCTGCGGTGACTAAGAAGGCGGACATGAATCGGCAAGACCCCTACGACGACTTCGACCGTCAACGGCGGGTACGCGAAGCGCCGAAGACTGCCGGTCTACCGGGTACGGAAGGTCAGCACCGCACCGACTTCGCCCGGGACCGGGCCCGGGTACTGCACAGCGCCGCGCTGCGCCGGCTTGCCGATAAGACCCAGGTCGTCGGGCCCCGCGAAGGTGACACCCCGCGCACCCGGCTGACGCACTCGCTGGAGGTCGCCCAGATCGGGCGGGGGATGGCGGTCGGCTTGGGTTGCGACCTCGACCTGGTCGAGCTGGCCGGCCTGGCCCACGACATCGGCCACCCCCCGTACGGCCACAACGGCGAGAGCGCCCTGGATGAGTTCGCCGCCGACTACGGCGGTTTCGAGGGGAATGCGCAAAACTTCCGCATCCTGACCAGCCTCGAGCCCAAAGTGCTTGACGAGCAAGGCAATAGCGCGGGGCTCAACCTGACCCGCGCCTCCCTGGACGCGGTCACCAAGTATCCGTGGTACCGCGGCAGAGGGCTGGGTCAAGAGAGAAGGAAGTTCGGGTTCTACGACGAGGACCGCGAGCCGGCGGCCTGGGTTCGCGCCCGCGCGCCGGAGGGCCGGATGTGCCTGGAAGCGCAGGTGATGGACTGGGCCGACGATATCGCCTATTCGGTCCACGACGTCGAGGACGGCGTCGTCTCTCAACGCATCGACCTGCGCGTGCTCGCCGACGACGACGAGGCGGCCGCCCTGGCCAAACTGGGCGAGAGCGAATTCTCCCGGGTGAGCGCCGACGACTTCATGGCGGCCGCCCGGCGACTCTCCGGGCTGCCGGTGGTCGCCGCCGTCGGCAAGTACGACGCCACGCTGGCCGCGGCGGTCGCGCTCAAGCGACTCACCAGTGAATTGGTCGGCCGGTTCGCCTCGGCCGCCATTGCCACCACGCGCGCCGCGGCCGGGCCAGGGCCGCTGGTCCGCTACCGGGCCGACCTGCTGGTGCCCGACCTGGTGCGCGCGGAGGTCGCCCTGCTGAAAATCCTGGCGCTGCAATTCATCATGTCCGATCCGAGACATCTCAACACCCAGGGCCTGCAGCGTGAACGGATCCACCGGGTGGCGCGGTGGCTCTACTCCGGGGCACCCCAGACACTCGACCCGGTCTTCGCCGCGGCGTTCACCACCGCGGCCGACGACCGCGCCCGGCTACGGGTCATCGTCGATCAGATCGCCTCATATACCGAGGGCCGGCTGGAACGTATCGACGCGCGTCAGGCCACCGGTTAGCCGCTACTCGGCCGCAGGTCATCCCACGGCAGCCCCCTCGTCGCCGCGGGCTAGGCTGCCCGACATGACCAAATTCAGCGGTATCGCCACCCTCGCGGTGGGGCTTCCCGTCGTCGCCATGACCGCCTGCAGCTCACCCCAACAGGCGAGCACCCAGCCCGGCACCACCCCTCAGGTGAAGAGCGCCCCACCGGCGTCGTCGGGTGAGACGACGACGCCCGCGCCCAACGGCGAATCGCTCACCGCGCAACTGAAGACGCCGGACGGGCGGTCGGCTGCCACGGCGACGTTCGACTTCACCGGCGGGTACGTGACCGTCACCGTCAAGACGGTGGCCGGCGGCATCCTGTCACCCGGCTTGCACGGCCTGCACGTCCACGAGATCGGCAAATGCGAGCCCAACTCGGTCGCCCCGACCGGCGGTCCGCCCGGAAACTTCCTGTCCGCCGGCGGCCACTACCAGGCGCCCGGACACACCGGCAAGCCGGAGAGCGGCGACCTGTCGTCGCTGGAGGTGCGTTCGGACGGCTCGGCGTACCTGGTCACCACCACGGATGCGTTCAACCGGGACGAGCTGCTGGGCGGCAACAAGACTGCCTTGATGCTGCACGGCGCCCAAGACACCGACACCGCGATGGAACGGGTGGCATGCGGCGTCATCGGAACCGGATAGCCGGCCGGCTCGGCGCTCTAGACTGAGCCGATGTCCAGCCCGGCAGGTTCGTGGGGGCACCACCCGCGCGCGGGGGAGGATGACGCCCGGCCAAGGGGCCGGGGCCGGATTCCCGATCGTGATATCGCCGCCATCCGCGAGCGGGTGCGCATCGACGAAGTCGTCGGCGATTACGTCCAATTGCGGCGCGCCGGTGCCGATTCCCTCAAGGGCCTGTGCCCGTTTCATGACGAGAAGTCGCCGTCGTTTCACGTTCGCCCCAACCACGGCCACTTCCACTGCTTCGGTTGCGGGGAGGGCGGCGACGTCTACGCCTTCATCCAGAAGATCGAACACGTCACCTTCGTCGAGGCCGTCGAGCTGCTCGCCGACCGCATCGGCCACACCATCAGCTACACCGGCCCGGCGACCAGCGTGCAGCGCGACCGCGGCAGCCGCAGCCGGCTCGTCGCGGCCAACGCGGCCGCGGCGGAGTTCTACGCGGCGGCGCTGGAATCCGACGAGGCGGCACCGGCCCGCCAGTACCTGACGGAACGGAACTTCGACGCCGAGGCGGCCCGCCGATTCGGGTGCGGATTCGCGCCGTCCGGGTGGGACTCACTGACAAAACATTTGGTGCGCAAGGGTTTCGAGTTCAAGGAGCTGGAAGCGGCCGGCCTGTCGCGGCAGGGGCGACGCGGCCCGATCGACCGCTTCCACCGCCGGCTGTTGTGGCCCATCCGCAGCGCGGCCGGCGAGGTGATCGGGTTCGGCGCCCGCCGCCTTTTCGACGACGATCCGATGGAAGCCAAGTACATCAATACCCCCGAGACGCTGCTGTACAAGAAGTCGTCGGTGATGTTCGGCATCGATCTGGCCAAACGCGACATCGCCAAGGGCCACCAGGCGGTCGTCGTCGAGGGCTACACCGACGTGATGGCGATGCATCTGGCCGGCGTCACCACCGCCGTGGCGTCGTGCGGCACCGCATTCGGCGACGAGCATCTGTCGATGCTGCGCCGACTGATGATGGACGACAGCTTCTTCCGCGGGGAGCTGATCTACGTCTTCGACGGTGATGCGGCCGGCCGCGCTGCCGCGCTCAAGGCCTTTGGCGGCGAGCAGAATCTGGCGGGGCAATCCTTCGTCGCGGTGGCCCCGGACGGCATGGATCCCTGCGACTTGCGCTTGAAGTCCGGCGCCGGCGCGCTGCGCGACCTAGTCGCGCGGCGCACCCCCTTGTTCGAATTCGCGATACGCACCGCGATCGCCGAGATGGACCTGGACAGCGCCGAGGGCAGGGTCGCGGCGCTGCGCCGCTGCGTGCCGATGGTGAGCCAGATCAAAGACCCCACGCTGCGCGACGAGTACGCCCGCCAGCTCGCCGGCTGGGTGGGCTGGGACGACGTGGCGCAGGTCATCGATCGGGTGCGCACCCAGGCCAAGAAGTCGCCGGCCCCGGCGCGGGGCGGTTCCGCCCCGAACGCCCCCCGCGGCGCCGCTCAGCAGCCCCGCGGGGCGGCCCCGGGCCGCCCCGCCGCCGCACTTCCCGACCCTCGTGACCCGACGCTCAGGCCGCAGCGTGCGGCGCTCAAGTCGGCGTTGCAGTATCCGGCGCTGGCCGGGCCGGTGTTCGACACGCTCCCCGTCGAAAGCTTCACCCATCCCGGTTACGCCGCCGTGCGCGCTGCCATCGAGGCCGCGGGCGGCACGTCGGGCGGCATCACCGGGGCACAGTGGATCGACGCGGTGCGCCAACGCGCCGGCTCAGACCTGACCGCCGGGCTGGTCAGCGAGCTCGGCGTGGAGGCCATCCAGGTCGACGACGACGAGAAGCTGGTGCGTTACATCGCCGGCGTGCTGGCCCGGCTGCAGGAAGTGTGGATGGGCCGGCAGATCGCGGAGGTGAAGTCCAAGCTGCAGCGCATGTCGCCGATCGAACAGGGCGACGAGTACCACGCGTTATTCGGTGACCTGGTAGCCATGGAGGCCTACCGGCGCAGCCTGCTGGAGCAGGCTAGCGGCGACGATCTGACGATGTGAGGGCCTCCTCGGCCGGTCGCTCGGCACCGCGCTCCAAGATGGCCGTTTGATCGTCGATCTCGGCAACGGTCACGAACCCCGCGTCCGGGGAGATCCGATTCGCGATCTTGCGGCGTCCCCCTTGGATCACCGACTTGGCCACCGGGCTGCTGGTCAGCGCGCGATAGGTGCCGACGATCTGCTCGTATCGGCGACGCCCGGCCTTCGAGCCCAGCACGTAACCCAGTCCCAGCACCACGACATACCGGATCAAAGCGTTCCTCCCGACTAGCGACCGTTCCCATCCTGCCTCACCCGCCCCGGTGCGTGCGCGCCCGATCCGGTCCCCGGGGCGAGACGAGGTCGGTCCTGTCCAGTTGGGTGCGGTTATGCCAGTACGCTAGAGTCGTCCCGCGATCGTGTTGATCCCCTGTAGCTCAATTGGCAGAGCGTTCGGCTGTTAACCGATAGGTTCCTGGTTCGAGTCCAGGCGGGGGAGCAAGGTTGAGACTCAGTGTGCGGCGCTCTGGCCGCCGTCGATGTGGAGGGTCTCCCCGGTCACGAAAGTGGCGGCCTCCAGCTACCGAACCCCCTCGATGACGTCGGCGATGGCGCCCATCCGGCCCAGCGGATGCATGGCGGCCAGCGCGACCGTGTCGTCGTCGGCATGAATCGGCGTGGCGATGTTGCCCGGGGAGATGGCGTTGACGCAGATCCCGCTGCGCGCGTACTCGATGGCCAACGATTTGGTCACCGCCGCCAGGCCACCCTTAATGAGGGCGGTCAATCCCGCGGGGCCCGCGGAGTTGGCCTGGTCGAGCAGCGACGTGGTCATGTTGACGACGTGGCCGCCCCAGCCTTGCGTCAGCATTAGGTGCTGGCCTCGATGCCGCTGCGCGTGTGGCGTACCGATGAGGTGACGCCGCTGGCGCCGCACCCGAACGACCCCGGAGCCTAACTATCCGAAAGGCGCTAGTCGTACGCCGGGGTCCACACGGTGTCGAGGACGGCCTGCCGCGGGTCGGCATGCGTCCTTGTGGCCACCCCGCCGGCGACGGCGGCGTGATACACGGCTTCGGCGACCGCAATCGAGATGGCGCGCAATTCCCTGACATCGGGGAGCAGTGAATCTCCGGCTTTTGACGGGCTGGCCTGTCGCACAACGGCTTTCGCTGCCGTCTGCAGCATGGCCTTGGTCAGCAGCCGGGCCCCGGCGACGATGATGCCCAGCCCGATTCCGGGGAACACCAGCACGTTGTTGGCCTGGCCGATGGTGTAGGTAGTGCCGTCGTATTCGATCGGCGCGACGGGGGTGCCGGTGGTGATCAGCGCCTTGCCGTCGGACCACTGCAGCACGTCGGCCGGCATGGCTTCCATGCGCGACGTCGGGTTGGACAGCGGGAAGATCATCGGTCGCTCGCACGATACGGTCATGGCCTGCACGACCTTCTCGGTGAAGGCGCCGAACACGGCCGAGGAGCCCAGCAGGATGGTGGGGGAGGCGAGCTTGATGGTGTCCACCAATCCCACCCGATCCGCGGCTGCTTGTCCCGCTCCCAAGCCCAGTTGGGCGCGATTCTTCGCGTAGGGAACCTGGAAATCCCGCAGGTCCTCCATGTCGTCGAATAGCAGGCCCTGCTTGTCGATCGGCCAGATCTGCGCCGTGGCCTGCTCGATGGTGGCGCCGTCGGACACCATCGCGTCGCGAATCTGATCGGCCACCCCGATCCCGGCGGTGCCGGCCCCGAAGACGACGGCCCTCTGGTCGCGCATCGGCACACCGGTGACGTGGCATCCGCCGTACACGGCCGCGACGACCACCGCGCCGGTTCCCTGGACGTCGTCGTTGAACACGCAGTATTTGTCGCCGTAGGTGTGCAGGATCCGCCGTGCGTTGAGGGGCCCGAAGTCTTCGAAATGCAGGATCGCCTTCGGGAACAGCCGGTGAGCGGTTTCGATGTAGCGATTGACGAAGTCGTCGTATTCGGCGCCGCGGCGCCGGGCGTGACGATTGCCCAAGTAGAACGGATCCTGAAGCAGTTGTTCGTTATTGGTGCCCACGTCAAGGGAGACCGCGATGCAGCGACGGGGATCGATGCCGGCCCCGGCGGTATACAGCGCCAACTTGCCCACCGCGATCTGGATGCCGCCCACGCCCCAGTCGCCGATGCCCAGGATCGCTTCGGCGTCGGTACACACGATCAGGTCGACGTCGTCCGGTTCCAGCCCGAAAGTCGCGAAGGCGGGCTCGATCTCGTCGGGCTCGTCGATGCTCAGGAAAAGCCCGCGCTGTCCGCGGTACTCGTCGGAGAACCGTTGAATGGCCTCCCCGACGGTGGGCGTGTAGACCACCGGCATCAGTTCCGGCAGATGATCCTCCAGCACCTTGTAGTAGAGCAGTTCGTGGCGGTAATGCAGCTGCTCCAACAGCAAGTTGCGCCCCAGATCCGTTGCCAGGGTCTGCAATTGATGCCAGACCCGGTCGGCCTGCTCGTCGAGCGTGAGCACCGCCGGTGGGAGCCGTCCGGTCAGACCCAGCTGCCGCCTCTGCTCGTGTGTGAAGCCGACCCCACGGTTCAGACTGGGCGAGGACAGCGCCGCCGGGATCTTCGGCGCGTGCGGGTCGCTCATCGCAAATCTCCGTCCGTGACTCGGGACCTTACGGCAACCGTAGCGTCGATCGCGTCGATCGCATCTTGAGCGGCATTCGCAGCGCCGCGGCCGCGGGTCAAGCCAACAGAGGTTGCAGCGCCTGTCGCAGGTCAGCGGCCTTGGGGACACCCGCGGTGCGGTACCGCTGCCGGCCGTCGGCGTCGAAGATGAACGTGGTTGGCAGTGACAACACCGAAAGCCGCTTGGCGACGGCAGGATTGGCGTCAATGTCGATTTCGAGATGCATCACGTCGGGGAGATCGCTGCAGACTTGCTCGACCACGCGACGCACCGAAGCGCACGGACCGCACCATGCTGCGGTGAAATGGACGACTGTCGGACCCGCCTCGGACAAACCGAGATCTGCAGCGTCCCCTGGGAGATCAAGACTTGTCTCTCGAAGCACCCCGGACCGTCGATTGATCATCGCTCCTGCCGCAGTGGCGGCCCCGAGCGCAGCGATCAGCGCCGTCCCTGCGATCACAAGAGTGCTCAATTGGTCCTCAGATAGAAAAATCTTCGCCGTGCCACACGCCGGCTTCCGGTGGACGGATGACACGTCCGAATTGTTGCCCGTTGTTGGAGGCCTCCAGCTTGGCGACCCGGGTGAGGAGGGACTGGAGGCTGACGCCCACGAGGTCGGGCATCATCGAGTCGTCGGGGCTGTTTCGGCCGTGGCGACTGATGACCTGGCCGGGAACCCCGATGACTACGGCGCTCGACGGAACCTCTTTTACCACGACAGCGTTGGCGCCGATCCGGCTGTCATCGCCGATCTTGATCGCTCCGAGCACCTTGGCGCCGGCACCGATGGTCACCCGGTCACCGATGGTCGGGTGGCGTTTCCCGGTATCCCGTCCGCTGCCGCCAAGCGTGACGCCGTGGTAAATCGTCACGTCCTCGCCGACTTCCGCCGTCTCGCCGATCACCACTCCGGTGGCGTGGTCGATGAAGAGGCCCGGGCCCAGGGCGGCACCGGGGTGGATGTCGACTCCGGTCAAGATGCGGGTGACTTCGTTGAGTATCCGCGCGGCCAGCCGGGCGCCGCGGTTCCAGAGCCAGTGGCTGATCCGGTGGCCCCAGATGGCATGCACGCCCGGATAGGCGAAGATCACCTGCAGCGTGGTCGGGGCAGCGGGGTCGCGCTCCCTGGCGGCCCGGATGTCTCGGCGTATGGCATCGAGCATGGTTAACCCGCCAGGTCGGCGAACAACGGCGTGCTGAGATACCGCTCGCCGAAATCAGGCAGCACGACGACGACAAGCTTCCCGGCGTTTTCTGGGCGGCGGGCCACCTGCAGGGCGCCGACCACCGCGGCACCCGACGAGATGCCGACCAGCAAGCCCTCCTCGCGTGCCAGCCGACGTGCCACGTCCATGGCCTCCTCGTTGCCGACGGTGATGACCTCGTCGATGAGTTCCATGTCGAGTACCGGGGGCACGAATCCGGCGCCCAGGCCCTGGATGGGGTGGGGACCCTTTTGTCCGCCCGAGAGCACCGGCGACGCTGCCGGCTCCACGGCGACGAACTGCGCTGACGGCTTGCGTTCCTTGATGACCTCGGCGACCCCCGTGATAGTCCCGCCGGTGCCCACGCCGGCCACGAAGATGTCAACCTTGCCATCGGTGTCGCGCCACACCTCTTCGGCGGTGGTCTTGCGGTGGATCTCCCGGTTCACGGGGTTTTCGAACTGTTGGGGCACCCAATACCGTTGGTCGCTCTTGGCCAGCTCCTCGGCTTTGGCGATCGCGCCCGGCATGCCCTCGGCGCCCGGCGTCAGGACGATCTCGGCGCCCAATGCACGTAGCAGCATCCGCCGCTCCATGCTCATCGTCTCCGGCATAACCAACACACAGCGGTAGCCGCGGGCCGCAGCCACCAGCGCCAGGGCGATACCGGTGTTTCCGCTCGTCGGTTCGAGGATGATCGTGTCGGGCTTGATCAGGCCCGCTTGCTCGGCCGCGTCGATCATCGCGACCCCGATGCGGTCCTTCACGCTGTTTCCCGGGTTGAAGAACTCCAGCTTGGCTACGACGTCGGCGGCCGCCCCGTCGGTGACCCGGTTCAGCCGGACCAGCGGAGTGTTTCCAATCAGTTGTGTGACGTTATCTGCGATGCTCATCTGTCTTCCTCAGGCGATGTTGGTTCAAGCTTCGTCGGCCTACCAGGTGATGTCGAATTCGACGGCGACGCGAGTGCGGATGGGCAATATGGTCATCGACGGGTTGATCCTTCTGAAGATTGACTAACGCTTAGACGCGGCCACTGGGTGCTAGCTGTGCGAGCGGCCCGCAAACCTGGAGGAAACGCGAGGGTTTCTGCGGCGTCAGAAAATCAACAACAACGACAACAGCAGTGCACGGCGGTGCGGCACGTAAGGACAAGGCACGGCTGGGTGGCCTGTTGCATAACGCCCACTATAGGACATTCGACAATTTCGACGGTTGAGCTCATCGTTTGCTGAGTACCCCGGGGCCCTTTCACACCCGCCAGCGGGCTCTCGGACACAAGGCGCTCAACACGGAGGGCATCGCGGTGCGCGGGTCATCACTGCGCGCAGCCCTCCTGCGGCGCCTCGGCTCGGGGCCACGGTTCGGCCGCCGTTCGCGTTCAACAACACGTTCGAGGAGATCGACGTCTTCCTGGCGGCGGTGCGCCGGATCGCCGAGGGCGCACCGACGTCGGGTGACCGCGCCGCCTGCCGCCATTGCACGGTTAAGTGCCCGGGTACCAACCGAATCCGCGTGAGGTCAGGAGCACGATGCCTAGTGAGACCACCGCGACGACGGTGAGTCCGATGACCGCGACGACCAGCG
The DNA here is from genome assembly GCF_001665645.1 of Mycobacterium sp. 852002-30065_SCH5024008. NCBI lineage: Bacteria > Bacillati > Actinomycetota > Actinomycetes > Mycobacteriales > Mycobacteriaceae > Mycobacterium > Mycobacterium sp. 852002-30065_SCH5024008. The sequence continues at coordinate 23,179 of NZ_LZSZ01000179.1, forward strand.
GGCGCCACCCGGTGCGGGCGATCTGGCGAATGTCGGTGTTGAGCCCGACGCCCGCAAAGGTCAGCAGAAACGCCCATTTCGACACGTTGGCGAGGTTGGCGGTTTGGCCCTTGGTCAACCAGCCCGCGGTCGCGATCGCCGAGACCACGAGGAAGCCGAGCACGAACTTCGGGAACTTCTCCCAGATGAAAGCGGACTTGGCTTTCGCGCCGGGCGCGATCTCGTCGGCCTGCCCGCGCCCCGCCCAATAGAGCGCGAACCCAAGGACCACGAATCCGATCAGAGCGTTGCGGGTCGATTTGACCAGCACGGCGATCTTGCCGGCATGATCGGAGAACAGATACCCGGTGGCCGTGGTCTCGGCGGTATTGTCCACCGACAGTCCCGCCCACAGCCCGAATTCGTTGTCAGTCAGCCCGATCGCGTGCCCCAGGGGCGGCAGCACGAACAGCGACACCGCTCCCAAGGCCAGGATCGCCGCGATCGCGTAGCTGACGTCGGCGTTGCGGGCGCGGATCGCCCCCTTGGCCGCCGCGATGGCCGACACCCCGCAGATGGATGTGCCGATCGCCAGCAGCGAGCCCAGCTTGCCCGACAACCCGAACGCATGCGCCGCGACGATGATGATCGTCCCGGCGATCGTCATGTCCACCAGAATCTGCACCAGGCTGATACCGCCGAGTTTGGCGATGTCGCCGAGGACGAATCGCGAACCCAGCGCCACGATCCCGACCTTGAGCCAGAATTCGTAAGTCTGCACGCCGGGCCGGAAGATCGGATGCACGCCGATGGTGTTGGTGATGAGCAGTCCAATCACGATGGCCCACAACACGTATTCGATGTCGGGCACCGTCCAGTGGTGGTGCTTGGCCACGGTGTTCCACCAAATCTGCGCGCACTTGCCCAGCACGCCGACCCCGATCAGCAGCAGGATGCCCGGGACGTATTCGAGCGGACGCGTGCTGGTGAAAGTGGCCTCGGCCGACGTTTCGTCGGGTTCGACGCGAACCGTGCTCACGCGGTCACCACGGGATCTTCGGGAGCACGTTGGCCACCGCAAGCGCGACGATCACGCCGGCCACCGCAGTAGCCCACCAGTCCACCGATATCGAGCCGAGCCTCGCGGGCCGGGCCGACCGTTGCGACGTCTCTTGCTCGCGCCCGTCACTCGGCGCGCCTTCACCCACGATGATTGCTCCTCGTTCACTGTGGCCCTGGGCGCCACATTCTGTGCGAATAGTGGCGTCTTGGGCCGCGGCGACCAAGTGATTGGCTCGCCCTGAATTTAGGTGGCGTGCGCGGCTCCGGCTCCGGTCAGGTTGGCAGGCCGAGCTTCTCGGCATCCGCACGGTACCGGTCCACCCACTCGTCGGAGCGCTGGTCGGCCTGACGTGCCAGTACCGGCTCGGGCGCCAGCCGCGGGTCGAGCCCCAACGCCTCCAGGATGGCGGCGACCACCTGAGTCAGGTTGCGCCACAACACTGGATACGGAATCTCCATGGGCTTGACGTCTTCCTCGGCGAACCAATTCCGCCAGCCCTCGTTCTGGGCGCGCAGCATGGTGACGACGTGCGCGATCGCGCCGGCGTGATAGGTAGCGCGCGCGTCGCGAGCCGGGTCGGGTCGTCCTCGCCACACCCGCGTCTGCACCGCCCGCCAGAACGACACCGCCTGCGAAATCACGTCGGGGCGGTGCACATAGATGAACAGCGGCTCCTCACCCACCACGTCGGTGATCGCGGCCAGCAGACCGTCGCCGCTGCGATTCGGCAGATTCTTCGCGCGGTTCAGCAAGAGCGGCGTCTGGTTCCACATCAGCTTGCCGCCCCATATCCCGTTCGGCGTCCTGCCGACCGTGCGGATGTAGTCGCGCCAGATCTCGGGCGGCGCGAGGTCCGGCGTCCCGGCATCGAGCGGGTCGAGCAGGTTCAGGATCGACTCGTCCTCCATGCCGGCGAACCACTCGCGGGGCTGCGGCGCCTGGCTGGTGGCCGGCAGGTACTGGAAGAACTCCTGCGGCTCACCGGCGACGCCGGTCGCGCGCAGCGACTCGACCAGCAGTGTGCTGCCGCTGCGTTGGGACGCCAACACCAGGTAGGAGGACGGATTATCAGCCACGCAGCAAGCCTATCCGGCGGCAATTGCTTTCGCAGCTAATGGTTTTACGCTCGCGTTGAACTTAATTGCTGAAGGGAAGTCAATTACAAATCCGCGATGATTACCGGAGTTAGACGCTTCCGTCGTCGGCGAAATCTTCGCAGGCGCACCACCGACCCCTGTCCTGTAGCCTTCGCCGAAGTTGCGTGCCGCGCTTGAGCATCAGGTGCTGGGTGTAGACCTTGTCGCGCTGCTGCGGCGAGAACGCCAAGTCCAAGTTGATCGGCAACCCGGCCCAATCGACCCGGTCGTCGAGCTGCTCATCGTCGGCGGCGCCGCGCCTCAGCCGGCACTGCAACGGGCAGACAGCTCGCACGGTGTCCTCGAGGGGCCCGTCAAAGTCCAGAGCCACGCCTAAGTCCCTCCTCGACGCAACCATTGACTGAATGGTGCAGCGAGGTTGTTTCAGCGACAGGCGCACGACGTTTCCGTCGTATTACGAGTCGCGCGACCCGGGAGGCTTAGTAGACGTCGCGGTGATAGCGCTTGTCGGCGCTCAGCGACCGGACATACTCCTTCGCCCCATCGGGATCGAGGTTGCCGTGTTCGGCCGCGATTTCGCAGAGCGCACGGTCGACGTCCTTAGCCATGGGGTCCGCGGTACCGCAGACGTACAGCTGGGCGCCGTCTTGCAGCCAGCGCCACAGCTCGGCCCCACGCTTGCGCATCAGATGCTGCACGTAGACCTTCTGCTGCTGGTCCCGCGAGAACGCGAGGTCCAACTCGGTGAGGAACCCGTCAGCACGCATCTTTTCGAGTTCGTCGCGGTAGTAGTAGTCGGTGGCGGCGTGCTGCTCGCCGAAGAACAGCCAGTTGGGTCCGGTGTGCCCGAGCGCGCGACGCTCCTGCAGGAACCCGCGGAAGGGCGCGATCCCGGTGCCGGGGCCGATCATGATCATCGGCGTGTGCGAATCGCCGGGTGGCCGGAAGTTGCTCGACTGCTGCAGATAGACGGCGACGCGATCACCGGGTGAGCGGTCGGCCAGGTAGGTCGAGCACACCCCGCGGCGGGGGACGCCCTGAAAGTTGTAGCGCACCGGCGAGACGGTGAGGTGAACTTCCCCGGGGCACGCTTTGGGGCTCGACGAGATCGAGTACAGCCGCGGCTGAAGGCGTTTGAGCACCCGCAACCACTCGTGGGCCGACGCCCAGACCGGGTGCTGTGCCAGCAGGTCGATGGACTGGCGCCCCCACGACCAATCCGACAGTGCGCGCTTGTTTTCCGGCTTCAGCAGCTCGGCGAGCGTCGAGTCGCCGGTGCGCTCCTGCACGAACCGCACCAGGTCCCGGCTGATGTGGGCGATCTCGATGCGCTCGGTGAGCGCGGAGCGCAGCGACATCAGACCCTGCTCGCCGACCTCGACGGGCGTCTGCCCGTCCAGTCCGGTGACCGCCAGCCACTCGTCGACCAACCGGTCGCTATTGCGGGGCCACACCCCCAGCGCGTCACCGGCCTCGTAGCTCACGGTTTCTTCCGGCAGGCTGAAAACCAAATGCCGCACGTCTTTTGTCGATTTCGGCTGACTCAACACGGTGTTGCGGACGATGCCGGTGATCAGGGGGTGTTTCTTGGTGTATCCGACCGTTCCGGAGCCGTTGGCCGGGCGAACCGGCGCGGCAGTCGAGGTGGTGGCCGCCGCACTGCCATCCCGGCCCACCGGCGCGGGAGTGCGCGAGAGCGCCTGGATGACACCGCTCAGCCACTTGCCCGCTGCGTCGTCGTAGTCCGGTTCGCAGTCGACCCGGTCGATGATGCGGGTCGCCCCCAACTCGGCCAGACGTTCGTCGAGTTTGCGGCCATGGCCGCAGAAGTCGTCGTAGTTGGAGTCGCCGAGTGCGAGCACGGCGTAGCGGGTGCCGGTGAATTTCGTTGCGCCGTCGGTTGTCAGCGCGCGCCAGAAGCCGGCGCCGTTGTCCGGTGGTTCACCGTCACCGGTGGTGCTGGTGATCAGCAGCAACTCCCGAGTCGTCGCCAATTCACCCACCGGGAAGTCGTCCATGGCGCGCAACGAGACCGGCACGTCGGCGTTGCCCAGCCGGGCGGCGATATCGGCGGCGAGCTCTTCGGCGTTCCCGGTTTGCGATGCCCACAGCACCACCACGGGTGTCCGTTTGGCGGGCTTGGCTTCGGGTGGCTCGATCGTCGCTTCCTTGACCGCCGGGGCCGGCGTCGGCCGCGGGGCGCTTTCACGCGAGAACAGGCCCGCGAGCAGGCCATCCACCCACAGCCGGGTGCCGGGATCGAAGGGAGCGCTTTGCGGCAGGGTCGGCACCCCGGCGGTGCGCCGCCCCGCATCCGACCGAAGTGCGGTCAACATCCCGGCAAGGTAGGAGCGGCCGAGTTCGTCGAATTCCGGCGCGGGTTTGGTTGCGACGCCGAGCAAGTCGGCGAGGGCGTCGACCTGTGACGCGCTGATTTCCAGCACCTCCGCGGAAACGAGTTCTGGTGTGTCGGTACTCGGACCGGCCGGGGCGACAGAAACTTTCGCCAACGTGACCGCGCACGCCTTGAATTCCGGTTGGTTCGAGATCGGGTCCACCGCGTCGTTGGTGACCGCGTTGATCGCCAGGTATTCGCCGAACACGTCGTTCCAGTGGAACGGCGCGAAGCAGTTACCGATGCGCACCCGGTCGCTGATCACGGCGGGCAGCACGGCGCGACCGCGGCGGGAGGCGATTTCGATCGCGTCGCCTTCGGTGATCTGCAGCCGTGCGGCGTCGTCCGGGTGGATTTCCACGAACGGCCCGGGATTGAGCTTGTTGAGCTTGGCGACCTTGCCGGTCTTGGTCATCGTGTGCCACTGGTGCGGTAGGCGACCGGTGTTCAGCAGGAAGGGGTAGTCGTTGTCCGGCATTTCCTCGGGCGGGAGGTGTGGGCGGGCGAAGAACACCGCACGACCATTCGCGGTGGGGAAGGCCAGCCGGGGAGAGCTGCCGTCCTCGCGGACCAGCCTGGCCTGGCTGACGCCGTCATTGAGGTAACGAATGGGGTTGCGGTCGTCCGTGCTCTCGGGTGCGCATGGCCATTGCAGCGGGCCCTGACGCAGCCGTTCGTAGCTGACGCCGCGCAGGTCGTAGCCGGTCTTCGGGTTCGAGAACCGTTTGATCTCTTCGAAGACCTCTTCGGCGGAGCCGTAGCTGAAAGCGGCCGAAAAGCCCATCTCGCAGGCGATCCGGGCGATGATCTGCCAGTCGGGCATCGCGTCACCCGGCGCGGTGACGGCCGGCTGGAACAGCGTCATGTTGCGCTCGGAATTGACCATCACACCCTCGGCCTCCGACCACAGGGCCGCCGGCAGCAGCACGTCGGCGTATTCGTTGGTCTCCGTTTCGAGGAAGGCGTCCTGGGTGATGACCAACTCGGCACGCTCCAGACCGGCCAGCACGGTCTTCCGATTGGCAACGGAGGCAACGGGATTGGTGCAGACGATCCAGCACGCTTTGATTTCACCGCTGGCCATCCGGGAGAACATGTCGATAGTGCCGGTGCCGACCTCGGTGCGGAGTGTCCCGCAGGGGATACCCCACTGGTCTTCGGTGAAGGCGCGGTCCTCCGCGGATAGGGCCGAGCGCTGGCCCGGCAGTCCCGGCCCCATGTAGCCCATTTCGCGGCCGCCCATCGCGTTGGGCTGTCCGGTGAGCGAGAAGGGTCCGCTGCCGGGTTTGCAGATCGCGCCGGTGGCCAGGTGCAGGTTGCAGAGGGCGTTGGTGTTCCAGGTGCCGTGCGTGCTCTGGTTGAGGCCCATGGTCCAGCAGCTCACGAAATTCTCGGCCTCGCCGATCATCCGGGCCGCCGCGCGGATGTGTTCTTGGGGAATCCCGGTGATTTCGCTGACCTTGTCGGGGGTGTACTGCTCCAGGAAGCTGGGCATCGCCTCCCACCCCTCGGTGAACTCGGCGATGAAGTCGGGATCGGTGTGCCCGTTTTCAACGATCTGCTGCAACAACCCGTTGAGCAGTGCGAGGTCGGAACCGGGGGAGATCTGGAGGAACAGGTCGGCCTTGTCGGCGGTCGCGGTGCGGCGCGGATCGACGACGATGAGTTTTGCGCCGGCCTTGACGCGGTCCATCATCCGCAAGAACAGGATCGGGTGGCAGTCGGCCATGTTGGCGCCGATGACGAAGAAGACGTCGGCGTGTTCGAAGTCTTGGTAAGAGCCGGGTGGTCCGTCGGCGCCCAGGGAGAGCTTGTAGCCGGAACCGGCGCTGGCCATGCACAGCCGCGAGTTCGACTCGATCTGGTTGGTGCCGATGAAGCCCTTGGTCAGCTTGTTCGCCAGGTACTGCGCCTCGATGGACATCTGGCCCGACACGTACATCGCGAAGGAATCCGGGCCATGCGTGTCGATGATCGCCCGTAACCGGTTCGCGCACTGGGCGATAGCCCGGTCCATATCGACGGGCTCGACGGGCTCACCGCGGTCGGTGCGTACGTGTGCGGATTCCATCCGCCCGGGCGCACCGAGCAAGTCGGAAGTGGTTGTCCCCTTGGTGCACAACCGGCCGAAGTTGGCTGGATGTTCTTTGTTTCCAACCGACTTCGCGATGTGACGGCGACCGCTCTCGGGATCGGTTGTGACCTGCAACACCATCCCGCAGCCGACGCCGCAGTATGCGCACATGGTGTTCACGGCATCGTGCTGTGACGCCATGGACTCCCTGGTCACGCACTTCCTCCTTTGAGCGCAACGGGCTTACGTTGAATGGTGCGACGAGGATGTTTCGGCACCGGATATCCGGAGTTTCCCCCGCTTTACGGCTTCCTCTCACCGGCGAGAGCGCCCGCGTGATGTCTTGGAAAAGCCGCATATCCCCAGTTCAGGGTGGGTCATCGTCGACCCGCCGACTCCGCTCAAGGCTACCGGCGGGGCCGGGCGGTTTACCTGTCAGAACATGGTCTCCGACCAAACAAATGGGACATTCACAGCCTTCGCTAAGCTCACCGAGTGCGTCAGCTGATTGTGATCCTGCTGGCCTCCGGTTGCGGCTGGAAGCAAGCCGGTTCGCCGCCGGTGTCACCCGATAAGTGCAAGGATTCCGACGGGCCGGCGCCCGCCACGGTGCAGCGGGCCATCGCCTCGGTCCCGATCACCGTCCCCGGTACGACGTGGGTGGAAATCGCTCGCGGACATGTCAAGAAGTGCCGCTTGTACTGGGTGCAGATCATCCCGACGATTGCCAGTGAATCCACCGGGCAGCAGCTGCTGTTCTTCGATCACAACACTCCGCTGGGTACACCAACCCCAAATCCCAAGCCGTATATCACCGTTCTGCCGCCCTCCGATGACGCCGTCACGGTCCAGTACCAATGGTTGAAGGGTAACGATCAGCCCTGCTGTCCCACCGGCGTTGGCACGGTGAAGTTCGAGATCGGCCCGGACGGCAAGCTGAAGGCGCTCGGCAAAATCCCGAATCAATAGCGTTGCGTTACAACGCGATCAAGCGGCCCGTCAGTTCGTGATGTCGTCCGCCAAGTTTTCCGGGTGCAGCATCTCGGCGTAGCGCAGTTGCTCCGGAATCCCGAAGCCGTCGACGAGCGTTTGCGCGTGCGGGCGCAGCGCGCGGCACCGATCGTTGATACCGCGGGTGACGGCCTTGGCCCGGTCGGTGGATAGGTAGCGATGCTCGATGTACCAGGCCTTGTCGTCCTCGATCACCGACAGCGCGTACAAATCACACAGGATGCCCAGCAGTTCTCGGGCTTCCTCGTGCGGGCAGGCGTCGATGCCGGCGACGAACGCTTCGAGCACCACCCGGTCGATGTGCGCGGAAGCGGCGTGCAGCACGTGATCCTGCACCGCGTTGAAGGCATCGAATTCCGACATCTCCTTGGACTTGGCCTGCAGTCGACGCGCGACGGACGCCAGCAGATATTCCTCGCGGTCCTCGAACATCTTGATCTGCGTGCCGCGGTTGAAGAGGCTGCCCTCTTCCTCGCTGTCCTGTCGGGAGTCCACGATGGTTTGGATAATCGTCTCGGCGGCAGTGCGTTTGACGACGCGCTCGCCGACGGTGTTGGCGGCGAAACGCACCCATTCGACCGGGCTCATGCTGCGGATGTCGTCGGCGTAAGCCGTCAGCAGCTCCTTGGCCACCAACTGCGTCAGCACGTGGTTGTCGCCCTCGAACGTGGTGAAGACGTCGGTGTCACCGCGCAATGCGACCAACCGGTTCTCGGCCATGTAGCCCGCGCCGCCGCAAGCCTCTCGCGCCTCCTGAATCGCCCGGGACGCGTGCCAGGTGTTGGCCGCCTTCAGCCCGGCGGCGCGCGCCTCCAATTCCCGCTGCTCGTCGGCGTCGACGGCGTCCGCCGTCTGGATGTCGTGGCATTTACTGACCAACTCGTTCTGGGCAAACTGCAGCGCGTATGACTTTGCGATCAAAGGGAACAATCGGCGCTGATGCACCAGGTAGTCCATGATCAGCACCTCGGACTCGTCATCGGGTGCGCTGAATTGCTTGCGCTGCAACGCGTATCGCGTGGCGATGTCCAGCGCGACGCGACCCGCGGCGCCCGCGCTGCCGCCCACCGTGATCCGTCCGCGGACCAACGTGCCCAGCATGGTGAAGAATCGGCGGCTCGGATTCTCGATCGGCGAACTGTAGGTGCCGTCCGGTGCCACGTCGCCGTATTTGTTCAACAGGTTCACCCGCGGGACGCGTACGTGGTCGAACACGATGCGGCCATTGTCGACGCCGGGCAGGCCGCCCTTGTATTCACAGTCCGAGGTGGTCACCCCCGGCAGGTCGTTGCCGTCGGAGTCGCGGATCGGCACCATCAGGCAGTGCACGCCGTGGTGAAGCGGTTTGCCGTCCTCGTGCGTGATCAGTTGGGCGAATACCGCTGCCATGGTGGCCGTTTCGGCCGCGCCACCGATGTAGTCCTTACGCGCCGTCGGCGTGGGGGAGTCGATGACAAACTCTTCGGTCTCGGGGTCGTAGGTCGCAGTGGTCTCCAGCGACTGGACGTCGCTGCCGTGCCCGGTCTCGGTCATCGCGAAGCAGCCCCGCAACTCGAGGCTGATGATCTTCTTCACGTACGCCTCGTGATGACGCTCGGTGCCCAGGTTCTCCACGGCGCCGCCGAATAGGCCCCACTGGACGCCGGCCTTCACCATCAACGACAGGTCCGACATCGCGAGCATCTCGATCATCGTGATCGCCGCGCCGATGTCGCCGGTGCCGCCATGCTCCTTGCGGAAGTTGTCGGCCGCGGCACCGAACGCGGCCATGATCCTCATCTGCTCGGCCACCTTGGTGCGCGCGATCACCGTGTTCGGGGTGTAGTGCGGCCGGAAGAGGTCCTCGCTCATGGTGGATCGCAGCTGGTTTCTCGTGTCCCGCCAACGCCCGTCGAGGGCGTTGCGCAGCTGCTCGGCAATGGTTGCGGTGTCTGGCGCCATAACCCGACCGTATCCTGCGGTTCCCGTCGCGGGAATAACGACCTAAGGACAGGGGCGAGCAAACTGATGTTTCCACCGAGCGTGCCTCCAGTGCGAGGTCGAGGCCCGATTCTCGCGCTGAGTGCACCCTCGGCGATACCTTCTCGGGTATGTGCCGTCTAAGGGTGGCGTCCGTGTGTCTCGCCCTGTTGCTGGGGGGATGCTCAGACGCCCACCCGCCCACTCCGGCGCCCACGCCGCGGCCGATGCTGGCTTACCTCGGTCAGTCGCGGATCCCGTTCAACGCCACCTTCGACGGCACCGACATCGGCGGGTTGTCGGCGCTCAGCTATGACGCGGGCCGTCACCTCTATTACGTCATCAGCGACGACCGCTCCGAGAAGAACCCGGCCCGCTTTTACACCGTGCAATTGTCCTTGTCGGACAGGGGAATCGACAACGTCACCTTCACCGGCACCCGCCCGCTGCTGGACCGGTCCGGCCAGCCGTTCCCACCGCTCAGACCGGACGCCACGCCGCCCGTCATTCCCCCCGATCCCGAGGGCATCGCCTTCGATCCCGGCCGGCAACGGCTGTATTGGTCCTCCGAAGGCGAGCGGCGCACCGCGGGACCGTTGCTGCTCGACCCGTGGGTTCGATCGGCCGCGCTCGACGGCGCCTACCTCGGCCAATTCATGCTGCCGGCGAACTTGGCGATGTCCGCGCAGCCCACGGGTCCGCGCCGGAACAAGGCGCTGGAGGGATTGGCGCTGACGCCCGACGGCCGATCGCTGTTCGCCGCGATGGAGGACCCCGGTTACAACGACGGGCCGGTCAGCGACGACGGCCACCGCGTGCTCACCCGGGTGACCAAGTTCGACGTCGCCTCCGGGGCGCCCACCGCGCAGTACGCCTACCCGATGGAGCCGCCCACACCGCCCGCCGACGTCAACGGCCTCTCTGACCTGGTCGCCCTGTCGGACACCACGTTTCTGGTGATCGAACGATCCTCCGCCATGCCGCCGACCGTGCGGATCTACCGGGCCGAGATCGGCGCGGCGACCGACGTTTTGGCCACCCCGGCGATGAAGGACGCGGCCGTGACCCCGATGAGCAAGACCCTGGCGGTCGACTTGTCCGCCACGCCAGGACTGTCGCCCCTCGATAATGTCGAGGGCATCACGCTGGGCCCGAAGCTGCCCGATGGTCGTCAATCGGTGGTGCTGGTCAGCGATAACAACTTCTCACCGAGTCAGGTCACTCAGTTCCTGTTGTTCGCGATGTGACGGCCTAGGGATCTGCTGCTGGACGACCGGCCTGAGCCGATAGAGGGCGAAGCCCGCGGCCGCGGCGCCGAAGAGCACCAGCATCGTCATGTCGAACACCCACCAGCCGCTGTAGTGGGTCCACATCTGCGAGTTGGCGGCCAGCCCGTCGACCCTGCGCAGGTCAACGGTGGACGCCGACGCGGCGAAGCCCCATTGGGCCGGGACGAACCAGGAGACCTGTTGGAAGCCCCATTTGCTCACCAGCTGAACGAGGCTTCCGTTGAACAGCGCGGACGCCAGGATCACCGGCAGCAGCAGCGGCAACACCTCACGCAGCGACGTCCCCAGCGCCGACAACGCGAGCCCGACGACCGCGGACACGATGGCCGTCACCGCCACGCTCGCATACAGCTCGACCGTGGCGTTGTGCAGCAAGGCGGCGCCACGCGGGGGTCCGCCCCTGTCGGCGACGACGATGGCGAACACGATGGCCGTCAGGATGGCCGCGGCCAGGCCGAACACCAGGATCTTGGCGGCCAGGTAGGCCGCGGTCGACAGCCCGAGAGCCTGCTCGCGCCGGAAGATGCGTTGCTCGCGCGCCACGGCCCGGATGGTCAGCGCGGTGCCGATGATCACCGCGGCGACATTGAGCGCAGCCAGGATCTCGATGGCCTCGTGCGGGTGAGTACTTCCCGGCCCGGGCCGGGCGAGGCCCGAATCGCCCGGTATCAGCAGGGTCAGACCCGCAAGCGCGAACGGCAAGATCGCCAAGAGCACGAAATAGAGGCGGTCGGCGAAAATCAGCCGGACATCGCGGCGGGCCAGCAGCCGGATCTGCCGCGTCATGGCGGGCTCGGCGGGGGGCGGCGGCGGGGCGGTGATCTCCGGCGGCCCGGTCAACGTCGATGCCAGCGGCCGGGCGCGGAAGGCGCGGTGGGTTCCGTCTGGGTCGGCGCTCACCCGCTCGAGCACCCTCGACCAGTCCGCGGTGCCCATCGCGGACTCGATCTGCACTGGCGGGCCCAGAAACGCCGCCGTCCCGGCTGAGGTGAGAACCAGCACCTGGTCGCAAAGGTCGAGGTTCGTCAACGACGTCTGCGACGACACGGCGGCCACGACCACGCAGCCGATGTCGGCCTGGCGCCGCAGCATTGCCATCACGTGGCGTTGCTGCTCCGCGTCCAGACCGGCGCTCGGCTCGTCGACGACGAGCAGTGTCGGCCGGGTGATGAGCTCGACCGCCAGCGCGGCGCACCGGCGCACCTCGGGCGAAAGCTTGCCAATCCGGCTGGACTCGTATGGTGTCAGCTCGAGCTCCTCGAGAACCTGGCCGACCACGCGGTCGCGTTGCTCGGGTGGAATGTCGTGCGGCAGGCGAATTTCGGCGGCGTACCTAAGGGCCTGGGCGACGGTGAGCTGGCGGTGCAGGCGGTCCTCGGACGAGACGATGCCGATGCGGGTGCGCATGGACTCCGGCTCGGCGTGCACGTCGTGGCCGTCGACGGTGACCCGCCCGGAGCTGAGTTGCCTGGTGCCTGCGAGCAGCCCGAGCAGCGCGGAGTTGCGTGCGGCCGACGGCCCGACGACCGCGGTGAATATGCCCGGACGCGCCGTGAACGAGATGTCCGACACGATCTCGCGGCCGTCGATGCCGAGACCCAGCTGGTATGCGACCACCCCCACCGTGCGCGCGTCGGCTTTGAGTGGCAAGCGATAGGTGGCATTCGTCTCCGCGGTGCGGAAGGAGGGGCGCGCGACGCGCAGCTTCGAGGTGATCATCCGCTCGATGAGGCCCGGGCCTCCCTTCTCCGGGGCCTCGGCCGCGGCGGCGGGCTCGGCGGGCGGCGGCAGGTCGGGGCGGGCGGGCGGCTCGACCGGCGGTGGTTGCGGCGGCACGACGCGCATGCGCTGGGTCTCGCGCTGGGTCGGCGCGCGCAGGTTCGGATCGATCGGATGGGCGGGGGTCTGTCTCTTATACACATCT
>NZ_LZSZ01000180.1:0-716 GCF_001665645.1 Mycobacterium sp. 852002-30065_SCH5024008
CATCACCCCCTGGTCCAAGTCATGCTGGCCTGGCAACACCACACCCTGACCGATGTGGACCTAGGGGATCTACAGGTCAACCCCATACCGGTGCAAACTTCCACGGCGCGCATGGATTTAACCTTCACCCTGGCCGAGAACTTCACCGAAGCGGGCCAGCCGGCCGGAATCGGTGGGGTAGTGGAGTTCCGCACCGATATCTTCAACCCCGCCACCATCGACACCCTGATCGCGCGATTCCAGCGGGTGCTGGCCGACATGACCGCGGACCCGTTGGGGCTGTTGTCCTCGATCGAGGTGCTCGACGCCGATGAGCATGCCCGCCTGGATAACTGGGGTAACCGGGCGGTGTTGGACCGCCCGGCGGTGTCGGGGGTATCGATCCCAGCGTTGTTTGCCGCCCAAGTCGGCCGCACGCCCGAGGCGGTGGCGCTGACTTTCGGCGACCACTCCTGGACCTATCAAGAGGCGGACGAGTCCGCGAATCGGTTGGCGCACTTACTGGTTGCCCGTGGGGTGGGCCCGGGTGAGTGCGTGGCGCTGCTGGTGGAGCGTGGCGCGCAAGCCATCATCGCGATCCTGGCGGTCCTCAAGACCGGGGCGGCTTATGTGCCGATTGACCCGGGCCTGCCCACAGCGCGGATCGGGTTCATGCTCGGCGATGCCACGCCTGTCGCTGTCTCTTATACACATCTGACGCTGCCGACGATCGCATA